>DATJRL010000387.1:0-4222 GCA_035504785.1 Caulobacteraceae bacterium | reverse complement strand
ACGACGCCTTTCGGCTCGCTGCAGTACGGCACGCCGGGACGTGATGAGACCAATGACGGCAATACCGGCATCTCGGACCTCTGGGACGGAGGCATGTTCCTGCAGGACCGGCTGCAGCTGACCCCGCAGCTCAGCCTGCTCGTCGGCGGCCGCGTCGACTTCGTGCAGGACCATACCCAGGACCCGCTGGGCGGAGCGATCTGCGAGTATTGCTACACCGATCTGCCGGAGGAACACACGACGGGCGTCTACGGCCTCGGCAACGGCAACATCAGCGCCGTCTACCAGCCGCAGCCATGGATCAGCACTTACCTCACCTTCGACTTCACCCAGAGCCTCAACCCCAACGGCGGCGAGGGCGGCATCAACGCCTACGGCCAAGTCGGCGACGGCAGCCTGCTCAGGTCCGACAGCTATCTCTACGAGGGCGGTGTGAAGCTGAACCTTCTCGACAACAAGCTGTTCAGCGGGCTGGCGATCTTCGACCAGAAACGGGCGATCCCGACCGGCCTCGGCGGCACGGTCCCTGACGAAGCGGATATCCGCGGCCTCGAGGTCGAACTCAACTACCAGCCGACGCGGCGGTTCTACCTCACCGCCAGCTACTCGTTCATCAAGACGCTGCTGAACAAGGCGCCGGAGTTCTACAACTACCCCGCTCAGCTCGGCCAGAACGTCGACGGCGCGGCGCTCTTCGCGGTGTTCGCGCCCGGCCAGAAGTTCAACGACCCCGGCGTGCCGGAGCACGTGTTCAACCTGCTGGCCAACTACAAGTTCCCCAGCGGCGTCGGGGTGCGCACAGGGCTGCAGGTGACTGGCCCGATCCAGACCACGCCCTCCGGCTGGCTCGACGTGAACGCCTCGAACCTCCTCGGCCCCTCCTATCCGCTGGTGCCGAGCAACATCGCCAGCACGCAAAACGCCGAGGGCTACGCCTACTACCGATCGCCCGAGATTCCCTGGCAGTTCACGCTGAATACGGCGGTGTTCTACGAATGGAGCCGCTACGTGGTGACGGTCTCGGTCTACAACCTCACCAACCAGCGCAACTGGCAGCCGTCGCCCAGCATCTACGGCAACGACTTCCTAGTGATGAACGACCCCCGCACGGTGGAGCTGAGGCTGCAGGCGAAGTTCTAGAGCGCGTTGACGTTAGACGGCATGAGCCCGTCACCCCCGACTCTACGGCATTCACACAACTCTCGCCGAAGCGGGAGTTGGAATCCTTCTCCCCCTGCGGGGCTGTTGCAAAACTCCCCTCCCCCCTGCGGGGAGGGGTCGGGGGTGGGGGTGCGAGCACGACCGCCTGCCGTCAGGACTCGGAGATTCCCAAGCCGAATCAACAACGACCGAGCTGGCACCCCCATCCCCAACCCTTCCCCGCAAGGGGGAAGGGAGCTTTCAGAGCGATCTCATCGAATTGCGCAACAGCCCCGCAGGGGGAGAAGGGCGCTAGGATCGCGATTAAGATATTGAAATTGCTGGCGGTCTTCGGATGTGTGAATCTCGTAGATCGGGGGCGCTGATCCGGGGCCGGAAGCGCCGCCACCGAGCTGGAGTTCGTTAGGAACCGGATGGTCCGGCGTACGTCCCTAGCTCGGCAAGATGGGCGGCGACTTCGTCGTCGTGAAGGAACGAACCCAGGAAGCTGTTGCGGGCGAGGGTGACGACATCGTCGCGGCTCAGCTGGTCCGCGACGGCGAGGAAGTTGTCGTTCACGTAGCCGCCGAAGTACGCAGGGTCGTCGGAGTTGATCGTGGCCCTCAGTCCCAGGCGCAGCATGCGGCCGATGGGGTGGGCATCGGCCGAGGGGACGACGCGCAGGCGGACGTTGGAAAGCGGGCAGACGGTGAGCGTCATGGCCGCGCGCGCCAGCCGCGCCGTGAGCGCCGGGTCGTCCAGGGCGTGGTTGCCGTGGTCCAGCCGGTCGATGCGCAGCGCGTCCAGCGCTTCCGCCACATAGGCCGCCGGGCCCTCCTCGCCGGCGTGGGCGACCCGCTTCAGCCCTCGCTCGGCCGCGGCCCCGAAGACGCGGGCGAACTTGCCGGGCGGGTGGCCGAGCTCCGAGGAGTCGAGGCCCACCGCCACGATCCGGTCCAGCCAGGGCTCGGCGTCGCGCAGCGTCTGGAAGGCGTCCTCCTCGGACAGGTGGCGCAGGAAGCAGAGGATGAGCTTGGAGGTGAGGCCGTGCTTCGCCCGCGCTTCGGTCATCGCCGCGAGCAGGCCCTCGATCACGACGCCCATCGGAACCCCGCGCGCCGTGTGGGTCTGCGGATCGAAGAATATCTCGGCGTGCCGCACGTTGTCGGCCGCGGCGCGCTCGAAATAGGCGGCGGCGAGATCGTGGAAGTCCGCCTCGGCCCGCAGCACCGCGGCGCCCTGGTAGTAGAGGTCGAGGAAGTCCTGCAGGCGGGTGAAGCGGTAGGCGGCGCGCAGGGCTTCGACGCCGGCGAACGGCAGCTGGAGGCGGTTCCGCCGCGCCAGGGCGAACATCATGTCCGGCTCGAGGCTGCCCTCGACGTGCATGTGCAGCTCGGCCTTCGGCAGGCCGGCGATGAAGGCGCGCTTGTCCATCAAGGTGGCGTAGCGCTTTTTCGCCATCCCGGCCAAGCGTCCGGCGGGCGCGCCGAGCTGCGGCCAGGGGGCGCCGCGCCAGGCTGGAATCCGACTGGAAAACCGGCTGATCCGTCCCCCGAATCGTCGCGTTGGTTCGTCCGGGGTGACGCAGGGGGCGGAATCCGCCAGAAGTCGTCGCATGTGAAGCTGGCGCCGCGGCGCGGGGGAGGATCGGGGCTTGAGGCTGCTGGAGCGGCTCTTCGCGCTGGAAGCGCACGGCACGTCGATGCGCACGGAGGTGCTGGCCGGGCTGACCACCTTCCTGACCATGATCTACATCGTCGTGGTCAACCCGCTGATCCTGGGCGATGCCGGCATGCCGGTGGGCGCGGTCGCCATCGCCACCTGCATCGCCGCGGGCGTCGGCAGCCTGTTGATGGGGCTGATGGCCAACGTGCCGCTGGCGCTCGCGCCCGGCATGGGGCTGAACGCCTACTTCACCTACACGGTGGTGAAGGGGCTGGGCGTGCCCTGGCAGACGGCCCTGGGCTGCGTCTTCATCTCGGGCGCCGCGTTCCTGGTGCTGACGCTGGTCGGGGCGCGGCAGCTGATCGTCAACGCCATCCCGCGCTCGCTGTTCGCCGCCGTCGCGGGCGGGGTCGGCCTGTTCATCGCCTTCATCGGCCTGCAGGACGCGAAGATCATCGTCGCCAACTCGGCGACCACGGTGGGCCTGGGCGACCTCGCCTCGCCCACGGCGATCACCGCGCTCGTCGGCCTGCTGGTGATCGGGGCGCTGCTGGCGCGCAAGGTGCGGGCGGCGATGCTGATCGGCATCCTGGTCGCCGCCTGCGCGGGCTGGGTGCTTGGGCTCGTCCACCCCGCCACGTCCGGATTCGCGCCCTCGGAACTGGCCGCCACGGCGTTCCAGCTCGATCCGGGCGCGGCCTTCGGCCTGAAGGGCAACCTCGCCGTCACCCTGGCCGAGATCATCTTCGTCTTCCTGTTCGTCGATCTCTTCGACAACATCGGCACCCTGGTCGCGGTCACCAAGCGCGCCGGCCTGGTCGCCGCCGACGGGACCATCCCCCACCTCAACCGCATCCTGCTGGCCGACTCCATCGCCGCCATGATCGGCGCCTGCATGGGCACCAGCACCGTCACCAGTTACATCGAGAGCGCCGCCGGCGTGTCGGCGGGTGGGCGCACGGGCTTGACCAGCGTCGTCGTCGGCGTCCTGTTCCTCGCGACCCTGTTGGTCGCGCCGATCGTGCAGGTGGTGCCGACCGCCGCCACGGCGCCGGCGCTGGTGCTGGTCGGCGCGCTGATGGTCGGCGCGGTGGCCGAGGTGGACTGGGCCGATCCGGTGGTCGCCATCCCGGCGTTCCTGACCATGATCGCCATCCCCCTCACCTACTCGATCGCCAACGGCCTCGCCTTCGGCATCGTCAGCTATGCGGCGCTGACCCTGCTGTGCGGCCGTGCGCGGCCGAAGGACTGGCTGCTGTTCCTGCTCGCGGCTCTGTTCGTCGCGCGCTTCATCTACCTGGCGAACGGCTGAGCGCTCGATGACGATCCTCGCCCGTGTCGCGCTCTGCTTCGCCGCCTTGGCGTTGTGCGCCGCGCCCCTTGGAGCCGCGGCGACGGCGAAGCCCGTCGAGGTCCG
>DATJRL010000386.1:0-2750 GCA_035504785.1 Caulobacteraceae bacterium | reverse complement strand
ATCTTGCCGGGATGCACGTTCTTCTTGGTCCAGGACATCTCGCTGACGTGAACCAGGCCTTCGACGCCAGGTTCCAGCTCGACGAAGGCGCCGTAGTCGGTGATGTTGGTGACCCGGCCGGTGAATTTTGCGCCCGGGGGGTACTTCGCCGCGACACCCTCCCAGGGGTCTGCTTCGAGCTGCTTCATCCCAAGGCTGATGCGTTGGGTCTCGGGGTTGAAGCGGATCACCTGCACCTTGACCTGCTGGCCGATCTGCAGCGCCTCGCTGGGGTGGTTGATGCGCCGCCAGGCGATGTCGGTCACGTGCAGCAGGCCATCGACGCCGCCGAGATCGACGAAGGCGCCGTAGTCGGTGATGTTCTTCACCACGCCGTCGAGGATCTGGCCTTCCTTGAGGCCCTGGATCAGCTCGCTGCGCTGCTCGGCGCGGGTTTCCTCGAGCACGGCGCGGCGGGAGACGACGATATTGCCGCGGGCGCGGTCCATCTTGAGGATCTGGAAGGGCTGCGGGGTGCCCATCAGGGGGGTGACGTCGCGCACGGGGCGGATATCGACCTGGCTGCCGGGGAGGAAGGCGACCGCGCCGCCGAGGTCGACGGTGAAGCCGCCCTTGACGCGGCCATAGATCGTGCCGGTGACGCGCTGGCTGCCCTCGAAGGCTTTTTCGAGACTGGTCCAGGCCTCTTCGCGGCGCGCCTTTTCGCGTGAGAGGACGATGGAGCCGTCGCGGTCCTCGTAGCGCTCGACGTAAAGGTCGATGAGGTCGCCGGGCTGGACCTCGGGCTTGGTGCCGGGGGGGCCGAATTCCTTGAGGGCGACGCGGCCTTCGGATTTAAGGCCGACGTCGACGATGGCGAACTCATCGGTGAGGCGAAGCACGCGGCCGGTGACCACGGATCCGTCGAAGCCGGAATCGCGACCCAGCGTCTCATCGAGCAGGGCGGCGAAATTCTCCCCTTGGAAATGGTCGCTGAAGGCCCCGGGGCGGGGTTCGACAGTGCGGGCGGTGGCGGATGCTGCCATGAGGTGGGTGCGTTCCGAGACGGGCGGTCCGGTTGTTGCCGGCGTGGGCCGTTTCACTTGCGCGTTCCAGGCTTGAAACACGGCTTGCCCGCGGCTAGCCGCGGGCCGGTTGCGGATTGAGGCGGATGCACGCGCGGGTCGCGTGATGGCCGGAGACATACGCCGCAGGCCGGCGAAGTCAAGGGGAAGCAGAGGCCGAGGCGGCGTCCCAGATCACGGGTATGTTATAGTGGCGAAACACCGGGTTGGCGGTAACGATGATGGCCGGCTTGGCCTGGGCCTGGGCGATCAATATGCGGTCGAAGGGGTCGCGGTGCTTCCCGCCGAGGGAGCCGGCTTTGAGCGCGTGCGCTAGGGTGATGGCCAATTCGCGAAAAAGGGACCGGCGGACGAGATCTTCGAAGCTCTCGACGATCCGGGACACATCCGGCCATTTGCCGAGCCTTGGTCGAGATCTCCCAGGCTGAAGCGGCGCTGACCAGGACGGCGGCATCCTCGTCGGCGATCGCTGCCCGGGCTGCGGCTGACAATCACCGATCATCCGTCCACCACCGAACGAGGGCATGAGTGTCCAGCAGCAGCCGTGGCGTGACGCTCATTCCCAAAGGATCTGCTCGTCATCGGGAAGTGCCCGGAATCGATCAATTCAGCAGGCCCGGTTTCTCGCGGCCCGGTGCTCTCCAGGGCACACGACGTGCTGGACCAGACTGACGCCTCGGAGCATTTCCGGACCACCTCTCCAGGCCGAGGTCAGGGCGCGCACCGACGAGCTTTCCGGCTGGCTCATGGCTTTCCCCCACTAACCGGACAGGGTGATTAATGCCCCAACGATATAAGCTCATGGCGGGAAGTCGTCTTCCCGCTTCTGGCTGGGAGCGAAGACGATCAGGATGATCACGTCACACACGAAATACCGTCGTCCGGAGTGTTCCGGACCGATGTATGGCCAGTCTCGGAGCTGCTGCCTGACGAAGCGCAGATGATTCCATCGGGCCCGGCCTCCGACGCCAGAGCCGGGCTGCAACAGCCACTTGCGAGCCGCACGGAACCCTTCCGCCGCTACTGGGCTCGTGATGACTCTGCGAGGCACCTGGAGCTACGGGCGGCGGGCGGAACTCGGCGCCAGTGTGGGAACTGGGGCGTCTGGGTCGCGGTCGAGTTCGTCGAACCATGCCTCCAAAGCCGCATCGTCGATGCCGAGACCCGCCGCGAGTTCCTTCTCCGCCAGTTCGATCTCGACCGCCTCCCGGCGGAGGCGTGCGGCGCGTTCCGCAGGTGTCTCGCGATGCACAGTGCCATCAAACTGATTGGAACGACCGGTCATACGGAGACTATAAGGGATCGCCGCTCGGCAAAGCGTCGGCTCTGGCTTTGCCACCGTTCAAGCCCCCGCGCCGGCCGAGCGACACTACCCCCGGGTCCCTTGGACGGAACGGATCGCAGCGAGGGCGGCGGCGAAGGCTTGGTCGGGGTCGAGCTCGGTCGTGTCCAGGACGACAGCATCGTCGGCGGGGCGCAGCGGTGCGGCGGCGCGGGCGGCGTCGAGCGCATCGCGGCGGCGCATGTCGTCCTGCACCGCGGCGAGGCTGGTTTCGACGCCTCGGGACTGCAGTTCCAGCCAGCGCCTGCGTGCCCGCGCCTCGAGGCTGGCGGTGATGAACAGCTTCGCCGGGGCATCCGGGAAGATCACGGTGCCGATGTCGCGCCCGTCGAGCACGGCGCCAC
>DATJRL010000385.1:0-3078 GCA_035504785.1 Caulobacteraceae bacterium | reverse complement strand
GACCGGTCATCACCAGCGTCTCTGTTCCTGGCTGATATCCCGCCGCGGCCAGGCGTTCGGTCAAATCCTCCGGATAGCGCAGGCCGGCCGCCAGCTTGAACCGCGCCGGAAGCCCGCGCTCGGCATACCAGGCCTCGACTCGTGCGATCGCGGCGTCCACGGGCAGGCCGCAATCGGCGATCGGCCAGCACGCGTTGATCCGGCCGGAACAGCCGAGAGAGGCGTTGAGCCGCCATCCGCCCAAACCCGCCTCCTCCGCGGGCCGCCAGGCGCGGGCGGTCACCGGCTCCAGGACCGCGGGATCGATCGACGGCTGCGTCACGTCTTCGGAAGCAGCGCGTCGACCACGCGCCGGGCGTCCGGCCCCGACCAGTCGGCGCCGCCAACCAGGCGCGCCTTCTCCACCCCTTTGGCGTCGTAGATCACCGTTGTCGGCATCCCCTCGACGACCGGCTTGAAGGCGAAAGCCATGGCGTAAGTCGGCTCGGTGTAGAAGGTCAGGGGGGGATTGTGCGCGATGAAGACCTGGCCTTGGGTCTCGTCGTCGCCCTTGCCCACGCTCACCGGCACGACCGCCACCGGCTTGCCGGCAAATTCGGCCTGCAGCTTGGCGAGGCTGGGGATCTCCTGTTTGCACGGCGCGCACCAGTTGGCCCAGATATTGACGATCAGGACCTTGCCCTTGAAGTCGGCCAGGGTGTGCGGGCGGCCCTGGGCGTCCTTGAACACGGTCGTCGGCTCGGGCGCCGGGGTCTTCGTCGGCTGGAGCTTGGCCATCTGGCCCTTGGCCAGCGCGGACAAATCGCCCTGCGAGTTGGAACACCCGCACAGCGCATATAGAACCGCCGCCAGGGCTGCCTGTCCCAGGCGGCGGCCGATTTGATGTTTGCGCAGAGGCGCGGCGCCCCCGCGCGTGAGGATTCCGATCATATGTCCGACGACTCCGGCGAGGCTTCGCACTCTCTATGGGGAGGCCGGTTCGCCGCCAAGCCTGCCGACCTCATGCGCCGGATCAACGCCTCGATCGACGTCGACCGGCGCCTGGCCGCCGAGGACATCGCCGGCTCCCGCGCTCATGCGGCCATGCTCGCCCAAACGGGCGTCATTGAGGCCGCCGACGGGGCGGCGATCCAGGAGGGCCTGACTCGGATCGAGGACGAGATCCAGCGCGGGGTCTTCCCCTTCCGCGAGGAGCTCGAGGACATCCACATGAACGTGGAGGCCCGTCTCGCCGAGCTGATCGGACCCGCCGCGGGACGCCTGCACACCGCCCGCTCGCGCAATGACCAGGTTGCCCTGGATTTCCGCCTGTGGACCCGGGAGGCCTGCGGCCGCGCCGCCAGCGGTCTGCGCGATCTGCAGCGCGCACTCGTCCGCCGCGCGGAGGCGGAGGCGGACACTCTGATGCCGGGGTTCACCCACCTCCAGCCGGCCCAGCCTGTGACCTTTGGCCATCACCTAATGGCCTATGTGGAGATGTTCGGCCGCGACGCCGGCCGGTTCGAAGACGCCCGGACGCGGATGAACGAGTGCCCCCTGGGCGCCGCCGCCCTGGCCGGCACCGCATTTCCGATCGACCGGCGGATGACGGCTGCGGCACTGGGTTTCGAACGTCCCACCGCCAACTCCCTCGACAGCGTCTCGGCCCGCGACTTCGCTCTCGAATCGCTGTCGGCGGCGACGATCTGCGCCACGCACCTCTCGCGCCTCGCCGAGGAGCTGGTGATCTGGACGAGTCCGGCTTTCGGCTTCGTGACCCTGACCGACGCCTTCACCACCGGCTCCTCGATCATGCCGCAGAAGCGCAACCCCGACGCCGCCGAACTCATCCGAGCCAAGGTGGGCCGGATCCTGGGCGCGCTCACCTCCCTGATGGTGGTGATGAAGGGCCTGCCGCTCGCCTACGGAAAGGACATGCAGGAGGACAAGGCGCCGACCTTCCAGGCCTTCGACGACCTTGAACTCTCGATCGCCGCCATGGCCGGCATGGTCGACGACCTGCAGCCCGTGCGCGAGCGCATGGCCGCAGCCGCTGGCGACGGGTTCTCCACCGCGACGGACATGGCCGACTGGCTGGTTCGCGCGCTCGGCGCCCCGTTCCGCGAGGCGCACCATCTCACCGGCCGCGCCGTCGCTCGGGCCGAGGCTCTGGGGGTCGGCCTCGCCGACCTGCCGCTGGCGGAGCTCCGGGCGATCGATCCCCGGTTCAACGCCGAGGTCTACGCCGTGCTCACGGTGGCCGCCTCGGCCGCCAGCCGCACGAGTTATGGCGGAACGGCGCCGGAGCAGGTGCGCGCCCAGATCGCCCGCTGGAAGGATGCGTTGTCGTGACCAAGGCTCTGCTTCCACTGCTGATCGCCGCCGGCGCCCTGCTCGCCGGGTGCGGCAAGGTGGGCTACCTCGAGCAGCCGGCGCCGCTCTGGGGAGAGAAGGCCAAGGCCGAGTACAAGGCCAAGACCGCCGCCGGAGAGCCCTCGGGCATGATCGCTCCTGCACCGCCGCCCGCAGCGCTCGAACCGCCTGAGCCGGGCGCGGCGACGCCGGTGCCGACTCCGTCACCAGCGCCACCGTCTCCCGCTTTGCCCCCGGTCGGGCCGCGATGAACCATTTCGAGCTGCGCGAGGGCGCGCTCTGGTGCGAGGACACGCCGCTGGACGAGATCGCCCGCGCCGTGGGCACGCCGGTCTACGTCTATTCGACCGCGACCTTGGAGCGGCACTACCGCGTGTTCGCCGAGGCGCTCAGCGCGCACGAGACGCTCCGCGGCGCCCTCGTCGCCTTCGCGGTGAAGGCCAATTCGAACCTGTCGGTCGTAGCGACTTTGGCGCGGGCGGGCGCCGGCGCCGACACGGTCTCCGAGGGCGAGATCCGGCGGGCCCTCGCCGCCGGGACGCCTACAGAGCGGATCGTCTTCTCGGGCGTCGGCAAGACAGGCCCGGAGATCGCCTTCGCCCTGAACGCCGGCGTGGGCCAGATCAACGTCGAATCGGAACCGGAGCTCGGCGTCGTTGCGGCGATCGCCCGCCAGATGGGGCGGCGCGCGCCAGTGGCCATTCGGGTGAACCCTGACATCGCCGC
>DATJRL010000384.1:0-17003 GCA_035504785.1 Caulobacteraceae bacterium | reverse complement strand
CGGCGCACGTTGACGAGGTCCTTGGTCTGGAACGCGGTCCAGTCGTCCTGGAACGTCGTGTAGATGTGCTCGGAGAAGTACTCGCTCGGCAGCCGGTCCAGCGGCGGCGCCTTCATCCAGTAGCGGTGGCGCTTATAGGCGTGGTCCATCCGGTACATGTAGTGGGGCACCCAGCCGGCGTCGGCCTCGGCGCAGACCACCTTCAGCCCCGGATGCCGGTCGAACACGCCCGAGAAGATCAGCGTGCCCATGATGTCCTGGTTGCCGCGGATGATGGAGAGGAAGCTGTTGATCCGGGGTCCGCGCGGGTTCTGCGCCATCGAGCCGGACTTGGTGGTGAGGATGTGGAACGAGAGCGGCAGGGAAAGCTCCACCGCCGTCGCCCACACCGGGTCGTAGATCTTGGAGTCGTAGTCCTCGACCGCGGGCTCGCCCGGCATCATCACGCCCTTGAAGCCCATGGCGTGGACGGCCTTCAGTTCGGCGACCCCGTCCTCGGGCGTGCGCATCGACACCTGGGCCAAGCCGTAGAGCCGGTGCGGGGCCTCGGCGCAGTACTCCGCGAGCCAGCGGTTGTAGGCCTCGAAACAGGCCTTCTTGAAGTCGAAGTCGGGGTGGTTGCAGAGCAGCATGCCCACGGTCGGATAGATCATCTCGGCCGCGACCCCGTCCAAGTCCTGGTCGGCGGCGCGGTGCTTCGCGTTCCAGCCGCTCTTCCAGAGATCGTCGAACGCGACGCCGCCGGTGGTGATCTTCGCCGGCTCCTTGCCGGCCGCCGCCAGCAGGCCCAGCGGCACCGGCGTCGCCATCCCCTCGATCACGAAAGCGTCGCCGACGCCCTCCAGCTGGCGGATGCGCGGGGCCCGCTCGCGAAAGCTCGGGTCGATGTGGTCGACGTAACAGTTGGGCGGCTCGGTGATGTGCGAGTCCGCCGAAATCGGCTTACGGAGCATGGGCGTCCTCCCGAGGACCTTGTTCTCCTCGAACACTAGACCCGTGATCGCGCCGAGCGCCAGAGCGCGTGAACCGGCCACGGCGACGCGCTACAGGCGGAACCGGCCGCTGGATGGAGCCCGGTCGCCAGACGCGCCTGGAACGCGGGTCGGCCTACGGACGTTGAGGGCGTCGAGTCGGCGTCCTTCCCAGCCTCGGCCCCAGCGGACGATCGCCTCGGGCTCAACAAGACCAAACCGCATGCGCTACCACGTAACCCTTTGGACCGCGGCCTTCGAGCTGGTGACTTACGATGTCGAAGCGGCGAGCGAAGGGGAGGCGGGAACGATCGCCGCGGACCGCCATCTCGAGGGGCGCCCGGAACTCGGCGAGCGAGACGTTACCGTGTGCAAAGTCGTCGGCGTCGGTTCGTACGTCGCGCGCCCTCTGAGCGGCGCCGTCCCGGCTTCCGATCAGCCCGAAGCGGGGTAGGCGGAACTGCCGCTGGGCGGGTCGCGGTCGCAGCGCCTTGCTTCAGAGCGAAGGTGTCGAGGTATCGAAGGCGCGTCTCGAGCCGTCGTTCGGCGATGGCCACGTTTGCGCCTGCTCCAGACCTTCGAAGAAGTACTCGACCGGAGTATCCAGCGCGCAGGCGAGTTTCCAGAGCATCGCCGCGGACAACTTGCTGGCCCCGCACTCGTACTTGTGAATCTGCTGAAACCGCACGCCGACCGCGGCGGCGACCTGATGTTGAGTGAGGCGCACCAACCTCCGACGGCGACGCAGTTGCCGACCGAAGTGCTCATCGATCGAAAACATGATGCAGCCCCGCCGAGGTTGCGCGCCACGGGCGCGTGACCCGCAGTCGCGAAAACGCACCGGTGGACAATTCGATCCCGGTCGCGGGGGCGCCTCTGGCCGGGAAATCGCCTCCGCCTGGGCGAAGCACGACCGAGGACGCGAACCGCCAAGCTGGCGCCTCAGACTCGCCCGCCAGTACTTGCCAGCGCCGTGTGGACGGTCCCTCATGCGCTTGGGAGATGCAGAATGCCTTGGCGAGCCTGGCTGCCTGAGAGAGTCGCTCGACCGTGGCAATCCATGGCGCTGGGCGTCGGGGTCGGCGCCGCGGCGACGGCGGTGACGGTCGTCATGCGCGGTGCGGTTGGGCTCGACTTGCCGTTCGTGGCCTTCTTCCCGGCCCTGATCGCCGCGGCGGCTTGGGGCGGCTTTCTGGGTGGGCTCACCTGTCTCGCGGTGGCGACCGTCGCCGCGACCGCGTTGCGGCTTCCGCCAGACCCGCCGATCCCATGGGCCATCGGCGTCTTCTGGATCGCCGGCGGCCTGATCGTCGCCGTGGCGGCGGCCCTGACCGATACGGTGCGAGAGCTGCGGCAAAGGCAGGCCAAGCTCGCCGACGCGCAGGCGCAACTGCAAACGCTCGTGGGCGAACTCGCGCATCGCAACCGCAACGCGCTCTTCGTGATCATGGCCATCGTCAGCCAGAGCGCCCGCGGCGCCGCTTCGGGGGCCGAAGCGGAGAAAAACATCAACGCGCGCCTTCAGGCGCTGTTGCGAGCCCAGGACGTGGTCGTTCAGTCCGACAGTGGGGCGGTCAATCTGCGGCCGCTGCTCGAGAAAGCCCTCGAGCCCTTCGATCTCGCGCGTTTCGAGATTGCGCCGCCGCCCGAGATGGAAATCACGTCCGAGCTCGCCGTCGGCTTGGGCCTGCTGTTCCACGAGCTGGCGACCAACGCCCTCAAGTATGGCGCGCTCTCCCAGGCCGGCGGGCGTGTGTGCATCGCCTGGGGCCGGGACGGGGAGATCGCGCGCTGCACTTGGCGTGAGGTGGGCGGCCCTGCCGTGGCGCCGCCTTTGACGAAAGGCTTCGGGTCGCGACTGCTCGATGTCGCCCTCGTCCCTCAGGGCGGGAAGGCCGAGCGCCGCTTCGACCCGGACGGCGTCGTCTGCGAACTGCATATCCCGCCCGCCGCGCCCGACCGGACACGGTCGCCGATCCCGCCTGGCGCGGTGTTCGCGAGGGCGCTCACGAGCGAAAACGACCGGACGGGAACCGAGTGAGGGGGAAGCCGCGCTGGAGAGCCCGCTCCCGCCAAGCCGCCCAGCGGCGGACGTCAGCTCATGGGCGCGCGCCTTCCGCGTACGGCGTCATGTCCATGCCGGGGTAGCGCGCGGCGACGTCGCGCAGGGTCTGGGCGTTCCAGTAGGAGCTGCCGGGCGGCGGCCAGCCGAAGAGATCGCGCTGGCGGGGCGTCATGCGTTCGAGAGCGCCGACCATCGCCTCCTGCCCGGCGCGGTCGGGCCAGCTCATCTTGCCGTTCCAGCGCCAGCCGCGCTGCTGCATGTCGATCAGCATGGCGAAGCGCGAGCGGCCGGCTTCGGTGAACGATGAGCCGCGATGCAGCACGTCGGTCTTGTAGATCATCAGCGAGCCGGCGGGCGCGCAGACCGCCACCTCCTTGTCGGAGAGGGCGCCCATCGGCAGCCGCCGCGACGCCAGCGGCAGGTCGCGAGAGTGCTCCAGCGCCACCAGCTTTGTCGGCGCGTCGGCCGCGGTGACGTCGGAGAGCAGGATGAAGGTGGTCATCTGTGTGTGGACGCCGTCCAGCCGCGGCACGACCAGGGTGTGATTGCCGTAGTCGCGATGGAGCGCCTGGTCGTAGTCGATGGCCCCCGCGTACTTGGCCCAGAGTTCGACCTTGTAGATCTCGATGTCCTTCGAACCCAGCAGCCGCTCGGCCGCGTCGGTCAGGTCCGGATACACCGGCAGCGCGTTCAGCGCCCAGTCGCGATAGGGGAAGAGCCGGATGCCGGCGAACTGGCTTTTCGCGAACTCCGGATACCGGTCGGGATCGGCGAAATAGTCCTGCGGCCGCGGAAACACGCCCCAGAGCGCCGCTTGCGCCGCGGCCAGCGTCTCCGCGTCCAGGAATCCCTCGACAATGGTGAAGCCCCGGTCCCACACCTGGGCCAGGTTTGCATCGGGAACACGCATGCTCTCTCGCTGTGACGGTCTGGTTCGACGATGGCGCAGCAACGAACACCGGCGCGCGCCGGCGCCAACCTTGCCTTGTCCACGCCCGCTCGCCTAGTCGGCCAGCAGATCCTCGTCCTCCTCTCCGACCTCATCGAAGAGATCGCCGTCGTCGAGCGGGTCCGTTCGACCGGGGCGAGGCGCTCGGACCTGGGCGGGCGTGGGCTTCAGCGCGCCGGGGCCGGTGCGTTTCAGGATCGCCTCGACCCGGCCCAGCCAGCGGTTGGCCTCGGCGGCGGCCTCGCGGGGGACCTGAGGGGCGTCGCGCCCCGGGCGGCAGGGCCAGAGCGTCAGCTCGAAGTCCGGATGGCGCGGGTCGTCGAACAGCAGCCTCAGCCGCACCTCGCGCTGCGCCGCGCCGGGCCGGTCGAGGCGTCTGCGGGTCTCACCGCGCATCACCCGGGCGGCCACCTCGCCGTCGATGTCGATCTCGGCGCCCAGCAGGGCTTCCAGCGGATAGCAGAGCCGCCAGCCGCCGCGCTCCCAGGCGGTGACGAGCAGGCCGGTGGCGAGGCTCATCGCCACCCCGCGCCCGGTTCCGTGCGCGATGGCCGCGGCGTCGGGCGCGGCTTCCAGCCCGGCGCGGAACGTCCGCCGCAGCCGCGGCTCCTCCGCCAGCCACGCCACGCCGGCCGCCATCGCCACGACCACCGCCGCCGCGCACATCGCGACCAACAGCCCGACGCGGAAGAGCTCGCCCATTCGCCGAGCCTAGCGAGAGTCTCCAGGCGCCGACAGACACCACCGCCGACCCCCAACCCTTCCCCCGGAGGGGTGGGCGCTTCGGTTTGATCTCGACGCGCTCAAAGGCGGTCGGTTAGGCGGGCAGGGCGCGTGTCCCGAACGCATAGGGGTGGGCGACGGCGAGCGCGGCCCAGACGATCACGGCCAGCGCCAGCTTCCACCATCCGATCTCGCCGAGCTTCAGAGTTTGGCGGCCCTGGGCGATGGCGGCGAACGGGATGGCCGACGTCTCGGCGGCGAAGGCGTTCCATTTGTCGCCGAGCTTGCGGCGGCGCTTGGCGTCGATGCTGTAGGTCCCGGCGATGGCGAGGACCAGCAGGGTTCCGAACAGGATTAGGCTGGCGCGGTCGCCGTTGACCATCAGGTGTCCGGCCGCCCAGAGCGCCACGCCCCAGAGGAACGGATGGCGAGTGATGCGCAGCATCCCCTTGACCGCGTCCGGCTTGTCCAGCGCGCCTTCCTGGCGGACGCTGGTGGGGTTGGGCGTCAGCAGGCCAGGCACGACCAGAAGGAACGCCAGGAGCGTCACCGCCAGCTGGATCCAGCGCGTGACCGGCGTCACGCTCCAGTAGGCGAGCTCGCTGGGATCCGAACGGGCGCCGGCGTAGGCGACGCCGAGCCAGACCAGCACCGCGATGCTGGCGAGCGAGAAGAGGCCCATGTAGGGCCCCTCGCCGATGGTGCGGGTCAACCCATCGCGGACCGTGGTGCCCGAGACGGCGAGATGGATGAGGAGAAAGCTCGCCGCCGCGGCGATCAGCCAGATCATGTCGCCCTCCGTCGCTCGGCGGCACAGGAGAGCCGACGCCGGGACGAGTCAACCGGCTGAGCGCCGGAGGCTCAGGTCAGTTCGAGGTCCGCCACCACCGGCACGTGGTCGGAAGGCTTCTCCATCGCCCTGGCGTGGCGATGGATGGTCACGCTGGCCAGTTTGTCCGCGGCCTGCGGCGAGAGCAGGACGTGATCGATGCGGATGCCGTGGTTCCGCTGCCAGGCGCCCGCCTGATAGTCCCAGAAGGTGTAGCCGCCCGGCGTGCCGTCGACCTCCATGTAGGCGTCGGTAAAGCCGAGCCACTTCAGGGCGCGGAAGGCGCTGCGCGTCTCCGGCTGGAAGAGCGCGTCGCCGGTCCATGCGGCCGGATCGTCGGCGTCGGCGGGTTCGGGGATCACGTTGTAGTCGCCGCAGAGCGCCAGCGGCTCCTCGAGCGCAAGCAGCTCGCGGGCGTGGACCCTCAACCGCTCCATCCACTTGAGCTTGTAAGGGAATTTGTCGGTTCCGACCGGATTGCCGTTGGGCAGGTAGATCGAGGCGACCCGCACCGGCGCGGGACCGGAGACCACCGCCTCGATGTAGCGGGCGTGGTCGTCGCCATCGTCGCCCGGCAGACCCTTGCGCACGTCCTCCAGCGGCATCTTCGAGAGCAGAGCGACGCCGTTGTAGGTCTTCTGCCCATGGACGGCGGCGTTGTAGCCGAGCTGCTCGAACGCTTCGGCCGGGAACTTCTCGTCGACGCACTTGATCTCCTGCAGGCACGCCACATCCGGCTGCGCCTCGCGAAACCAGGCGAGCACGGTCTCCAACCGGGCGTTGACGGAGTTCACGTTCCAGGTGGCGATGCGCATGAGGGGAGTTAAGCGCGCCAGACCCGCCAGCGGAAGTGAACATTGCGCCTTGAGACACCCGTCCGTTGACGCCGTAGGCGTCCTTAAGGGGAACCGCAGAGTTCGCAGAGGAGGCGCGGAGTTCGCGGAGGGTCTGGGCGGCTCCGCGCCCTCCGCGCCTCCTCCGCGAACTCTGCGGTTATACTTAGCTGCGCCTGCGGCGCGGCATTTCACGGACAGGCGGGCTGGTTAGCCGGTTGGCCGTTCAGATCGAGAAGCTGACGCCGCAGCCGCAGCTGGACTTGGCGTTGGGGTTCTTCACCCGGAATTCGGCGGCGGCGAGTTCGTCGGCGAAGTCGATTTCCGAGCCCTTGAGCAGGGCCAGCGAGACCACGTCCACCAGCGCCGCAGCGCCGTCCCGCTCGATCTTCAGGTCGTCGTCCGCGGCCGCCTCGACCAGGTCGAACTTGTACTGGAACCCGGAGCAGCCGCCGCCTTCCACCGCCACACGCAGCATCACGGGCCGACCTTCGGCCTCCGAAATCGCCTTCAGCCGGCGGGCCGCGGCGGGGGAAAGGGTGATGGGATCGGGCGTCATTTCAGTAATCACTCCGTCCCTTATATGAGACGCTCCAGCGATTTGCGCAAAGGGTCGGGGCCATCCGCGAAATGTCAGGAAGACGCGACCGCCCGCCGCACGCCGCTTTCGCCAGCGACTGGCGCGCCTCGAAGGGGCGCCGCTACCCGGAAGCGGACAGCCGCACCCGAACTCCCTTCGCCCGCGACCGCGACCGCATCATCCACACCTCCGCCTTCCGGCGGCTGAAGGAGAAGACCCAGGTCTTCGTCGCCCACGAGGGCGACCTTTACCGCACCCGCCTCACCCACTCGCTGGAGGTGGCGCAGATCGCCCGCTCGACGGCGGCGGCCATGGGCCTCGACGCCGACCTCGCCGAGGCCATCGCCCTCGCCCACGACCTCGGCCACCCGCCGTTCGCCCACTCCGGCGAGGACGAGCTGGAGCGGCAGATGAGCGCCTATGGCGGCTTCGACCACAATGTGCAGACCTTCCGCGTGGTGACCGAGCTGGAGACCCGCTACCCCAACTTCCCGGGCCTCAACCTCACCTGGGAGACGGTGGAGGGCGTCGTGAAACACAACGGGCCGGTCAGCGCCTTCATGGACCGGCCGTCGTGGAGGGCGATCGGCGAGTTCGACGCCGAGTTCCCGCTCGATCTCGGCGGCTGGGCCTCGGCCGAGGCGCAGGTCGCCGCGCTCTCCGACGACATCGCTTACAACAATCACGACGTCGACGACGGCCTGCAGGCCGGTCTGTTCCGGCTGGCCGACCTGGAGGAGGTGCCCCTGATCGGCCAGATCCTGGTGGGCGTACGGACGGACTACCCGGATCTCGACGACCGCCTGACCCGGCTGGAGGGCGTGCGGCGAATGATCGGCGCCATGATCGACGATGTGCTGGCCGAGACGGCGCGGCGGGTGGCCGAGGGCGAGGTGAACTCGCCGGATCGCGTGCGGCGGCTCGGCAAGGCGCTGGTCGCCTTCTCGCACGATATGAACGAAGACCTCTCGCGGCTGCGCGCCTTCCTCTACGAGCGCATGTACCGGCACTGGCGGGTGAACCGCACCCGCAGCCAGGCGCGGCGGATCCTGGCCGAGATGTTCGAGCTGTTCATGCGCGAACCGGACGTGATGCCGAACGAGTGGGGTGTGCGCGGGCAGCAGATGGAGGAAACGTCGCGGGCGCGGCTGGTGTGCGACTACATCGCCGGCATGACCGACCGTTTCGCCATCGAGGAGCACAAGAAGCTCTTCCAGCTCGACGTGTGGAATTGACGCCTTCAATCCGACTCAGGACGTCGAAACGATGGGCGCGCCTCCGGTAGACTGGCCGGGCGCAGCGAGCGATTCGCCCCGGAGCCCGACCCGACATGTCTCACGACGAGCGAGGCGCCTACACCCCGCCCTCCGACCGCCTGGCCTTCGATCCCCGCGAGCCGGTGCGCGCCGGTCCGCCGCCGGTGACGCTGATCCTGAGCGGCCTGGTTCTCATCGGACTGATCGGCGGGGTCGCCTTTCTCTACCGGCACGGAGTCCGCCATCCCGGCGCCTCGCCGGCCGAGGTCGGCCAGCCGGTGGGCGAGATGAAAACGCCCGCGCCACCGGTCGCCGACGCCGCCTCGACCTCCTTGTCCGTGGACCGCGGTCCGACCAACGCCGCCCCGACCTTCGCACCCGGACCGGAGCAACCGTTGCCGCGTCCGAGTCCCGCGCCGGTCGTCGCCCTCGCGCCCGCCGCCGCGCCGCAAGCCGTCTCCGCCGCCGCGCCGCCGCCGCCCCCGCCGAGGGTGACGGCTGCGGAAGCGGCCCAGCCGGCCAGGCCGCTGACCATCGCCGGCCTCGCCGACGCCGCGGTTTCCAAGCGGCCGCCGAAGCCGACGGCGGGCGTCGTGGCCGCCACCAAGCCGCCGCCCGCGCCCGCCCAAGCCGCCGCGCCCGTCGCCGGATGGGTCCAGATCGGCGCCTTCTCCTCGCCAGCCCTCGCGGCCAAGGGCTGGAACGACATCGCCAGGCTCGCGCCGGCCGCCATGGCCGGCAAGGGCAGGGAGGTGCGGCCGGTGGCCGCCGGCGACGCCACCCTCTATCGCACCTACATCACCGGCTTTCCGACCCGCGACGCCGCCGAGGCCTTCTGCGGCAGGCTGAAGGCGGCCGGAAAGAGCTGCTTCGTGAAGTGACCCGGCTCGCCGCCATCTTCGGCTGCGAGGGACCGGCGCTCGGGTCCGAGGCGGCCGCCTTCTTTCGCGATGCGCGGCCCTGGGGCTTCATCCTCTTCGGCCGCAACGTCGAGACCCCGGACCAGGTTCGACGCCTGGTCGCCGACCTGCGCGAGACGGTCGGCGGCGCGCCGGTGCTGATCGACCAGGAAGGCGGCCGCGTGCAGCGCCTGAAGCCGCCGCACTGGCCCAAATATCCGCCGGGCGCCGCTTATGGCGCGTTGCCTGGCCCGGCCGCCAGGCGCGAGATCGCCCGGCTCGGCGGTCGCTTGATCGCCCACGACCTGTTGGCCCTCGGCGTCGACGTCGATTGCGCCCCGGTTCTCGACGTTCCGACGCCCGGCGCCCACGACGTCGTCGGCGACCGCGCCTACGGCCGCACGCCGGAGATCGTCGCCGAGCTCGGCCGCGCCTTCGCCGAGGGCCTGCTCGCCGGCGGCGTGCTGCCGGTGCTCAAGCACATGCCCGGCCACGGCCGCGCCCACGTCGACAGCCACCTGCAGCTGCCGGTGGTGGAGGCGAGCCGCCGCGAGCTGGCGCGGGACTTCGCGCCCTTCCGCGCCAACGCGGACCTGCCCGCCGCGATGACGGCGCACGTGGTCTACCCGGCCATCGACCCCACCGCGCCGGCGACGACGTCTCGCGCGGTGATCCAGGAAGCGATCCGCGGCGACGTCGGCTTCGACGGCCTGCTGATGACCGACGATCTCTCCATGAAGGCGCTCAGCGGCGACTTCGCCAGCCGAGCGCGAGACGCCCTCGCCGCGGGCTGCGACCTTATCCTGCACTGCAATGGCGACCTGGCGGAGATGCGAGCGGTCGCCGCGGGCGCAGGGCCGCTCGCCCGCCGATCGCAGGGCCGCGCCGACGCCGCCCTGGCCAGAATCGCCAGCGGGGACGAATCCTTCGATGTGGAAGCGGCGCGGACGACGTTCGCGGCGGCGTTCCCAGGCACAGCGCACTAGGGCTTGCGGGCGGCATGAGCGACACCTTCCAGCCGGATCTCGACTTCGAGGCGGCCCGCGGCGCGGTCGAGACCGGCGAGGCGCTGATCGTCGACCTGGACGGCTACGAGGGCCCGCTCGACCTGCTGCTCGCCCTGGCCCGCAGCCAGAAGCTCGACCTGCTGCAGATCTCCATCGCCAGGCTGGCCGACCAGTACCTGGCCTTCGTCCGCGAGGCGCGCCGGCGGCGGTTTTCCCTGGCGGCCGATTACCTGGTGATGGCCGCGTGGCTCGCGTGGCTGAAGTCGCGCCTGCTGTTGCCGCGGCCGCGACGCGGCCCGGACGACGCGGGCGCCGACGAGTTGGCCGAGCATCTGGCCTTCCGCCTCGCCAAGCTGGACGCCATGCGCAAGGCCGCCGAGAGCCTGCTGGCGCGGCCGGTGCTGAAGCGCGACGTCTTCGCGCGCGGCGATCCGGAGGAAGCTCGTATCGTCTCCACCACCCGGGTCTGCGGCGACCTCTACGAACTGATGGACGCCTACATCACCCAGCGAAAGCGCGAGGCGCGCCGCAACTACACGCCCCGCCCGCAGCAGGCTTTCTCGCTGGAAGCGGCGCGGGAGCGCCTGCGCGACCTTTTGCCCGAGTTGCAGCGCTGGACGCCGTTGACCGGCGTCGCCCCGATGGGCGCCGGCGGCGGTCCGACCCGCGCCTCGTTCGTCGCCTCGACGCTGTCGGCCAGCCTGGAGCTGGTTCGCGAAGGCGACCTGGAAGCGCGCCAGCTCGAGCACTTCGCCGAGATCTACCTGCGCCGGAAGCGCGCGGCCTGATGGAGACGCACGAGGAAGGGGAGACCGAACGCATGGTGGAGGCGTTGCTCTTCGCCGCCGCCGAGCCTCTGAGCCTGGTAGACCTTGCCAGACGGCTGCCGGAGGGCGCGGATGTCCCTGCCGCGCTCGCGGGCCTCGCCGCCCGCTACGACGGCCGCGGCGTCCGGCTGGCCGAAGTCGCCGGGCGCTGGCGATTCCAGACCGCCGAGGACCTGGCGTTCCTGATGACCGACGAGCGCGAGGAGCCGCGCCGGCTGTCGCGGGCGGCGCAGGAGACCCTGGCCATCGTCGCCTACCACCAGCCGGTGACCCGGGCCGAGATCGAGGCGGTGCGGGGCGTGCAGGCCAGCCGCGGCACCCTCGACATGCTGCTCGAGCTGGGCTTCGTGCGGCCCCGCGGCCGGCGCCGCACGCCTGGGCGTCCCGTCACCTACGCCACCACCGACACGTTCCTGGAGCACTTCGGCCTCGCCAGCCTCGCCGACCTGCCCGGCGCCGCCGAGATGAAGGCCGCCGGCCTCCTCGACCTCGACCTGCCGCCGGACTTCGCCGTCCCCGATCCCAGCGCCGCCCGCGACGACGACGCGCCGCTGGGCGACGAGGCTGCGCCCGAGTTCCACACCGACTACGTCGGCGACGAGGGGTGAGCGGCGCCGCGCCGCGGGGCAGCGATTGGCGCGAGACCGGCGAGGGGCCTATATTGGTTGACGGAGTGCGTCGCGTCCGGCGTTAAAGCGCTGACGCGGACTTGAGTTGGAGATGAGCCCATGGGCGGACTGAGCCCTATCCACTGGCTGATCATCGCGGCGGTGCTGCTGCTGATCTTCGCCAGGCCCGGCAAGCTTTCGAGCTTCATGGGAGACGCCGCCAAGGGTATCCGCGCCTTCCGCGACGGACTGAAGGAAGATGACAAGAAGCCCGCCGACGCGGCCGCCGCGCCGCCGCAGCCCCTGCCTTCGCCGGCCCCGGCGGAGAAGGATCCGATCGTCCGCTAGGCGCCCGCCGCCGCTGGCCTCGATGCGAGGGCGGCCGGCCCCCTCCAGCCAGAGCCCCTGCTGAATGTTCCCGGAAGGCCGGCTTTTCGATTTCCTGATCGTCGGCGCGGTGGCCCTCATCGTCGTCGGGCCCAAGGATCTGCCGCTGCTGATGCGCAAGGTCGGCCAGTTCATGGCCCGGGTGCGCGGCATGGCGGCGGAGTTCCGCGCCTCGTTCGACGAACTGGCCCGCCAGTCCGAACTGGACGAGCTGCGCCGCGAGGTGAGCGCGCTGAGGGTGGCCCGGCCGCTGGACGTCGCCGCCCAGCACGTCGGCGTCGACGGCGTGCTCTCCGATATCAGGACCGGGATCGACGACGCCAACGCCGCCTTCGCCCAGCATACGTCGCTGCCGCCCGCCTCGCCGGTTGAGCCGGCCGCGCCGGCGCCGGCCGAAACGCCCCCAGAGCCCGCTCCGAAAGCCCCCGCTTCGTGACGTCGACTGAGGACGAAGCCGAGATCGAGGCCTCGCGCGCGCCCCTCCTGGATCACCTGATCGAGTTGCGCAGCCGCCTGATCGTCTGCGCCGCGGCGTTGGTGGCGGGCTTCCTCGTCACCTTCGTGTTCGTCACGCCGCTGCTGCACTTCCTGCTGCACCCCTTCGCCATCGCCGAGAGCCTGGCGGCCGCCCGCAACAGCCATGGCGGCAAGATGGGCAGCTTCGGCATGCTGATGGCCCTGCTCGGCCAGCACGCGGCGCCGGACGCCAAGTTCATCTCCACCGCGCCGCTGGAGGTGTTCTTCGAGAAGGTGAAGCTCGCCGGCTTCGGGGCGATCGTGATCAGCTTCCCGGTGCTGGCGTTCCAGCTCTACCGCTTCGTCGCGCCCGGCCTCTATCGCCGCGAGCGCCGCGCCTTCCTGCCGTTCCTGGTCGCTTCCCCGGTGCTGTTCCTGATGGGCGCGGCGCTGGTCTATTTCGTCATGCTGCCGTTCGTGCTCTGGTTCTCGCTGAACCAGCAGATCCTGGGCGGCGGCCCGGGCGACGTGACGGTGGAGCTGCTGCCCAAGCTCTCCGACTACATGTCGCTGGTCACCACCCTGGTGCTGGCGTTTGGGCTCTGCTTCCAGCTGCCGGTGATCCTCAGCCTGCTCGGCATGGCCGGCCTGGTGACCTCGAAGCTGCTGATCAGCGGCTGGCGCTACGCCATCGTCGGCGTCTTCCTGGTGGCGGCGGTGGTCACGCCGCCCGATCCGATCAGCATGATGTCGCTCGCCCTGCCGATCTGCCTGCTCTACTTCGCCTCGATCTGGTGCGTGCAGCTGATCGAGTGGCGGCGCGCGAGGGAGGAAGCCGCAACAGAGCCTGCGGCCTAACGCGGCTTGGCGCCCCCGCCGACGCGCCTTAAGGGGGTCGCTTTGCCGCTCTTCCGACAACATCCATGCACGACATCCGCGCCATCCGTGACGACCCCGCCGCCTTCGACCGCGCCTGGGCGTCGCGGGGCCTGTCGGCCCAGACGCCGGAGCTGCTCGAGCTGGACAGGCGACATCGTGAGGCGCTCACCGAGCAGCAGTCTCTGCAGGCGCAGCGCAACGAGTTGTCGTCGCGGATCGGCAAGGCGATGTCGTCGGGAAATCGATCCGAGGCCGATTTGCTGATCCGGCAGGTCGACAGTCACAAACTTTCCCTGTCCGACGCCGCGGACAGAGCGACAAAGATCGCCAGCGAACTGAGCGAGAAGCTGGCGGCGCTCCCCAACCGCCCCGACGCCGATGTGCCGTTGGGCGAAGACGAGCACGGCAACGTCGAGGTCCGCCGCTACGGCGAGCCCTACAAGATCGAAAACCCGAAGGACCACGTCGATCTAGGCGCGGCCCTCGGCATGATGGATTTCGAGGCGGCGGCGAAAATGTCCGGCGCCCGGTTCGTGGTGCTGCGCTCCCAGCTCGCCCGGCTGGAGCGCGCGCTCGGCCAGTTCATGCTCGACTTCCAGACCCGGGAGCACGGCTACGTCGAGGTCTCGCCGCCGCTGCTGGTGCGCGACGAGGCGGTGTTCGGCGTCGGCCAGTTGCCGAAGTTCGAGGAAGATCTGTTCCACACCACCGACGGCCGCTGGCTGATCTCAACCGCCGAAGTGGCGCTGACCAACCTCGTCCGCGAGCAGATCACCGACGAGGCGGAGCTGCCGCTGCGGCTGACGGCGCTGACGCCGTGCTTCCGCTCCGAGGCCGGCGCGTCGGGCAAGGACACCCGCGGGATGATCCGCCAGCACCAGTTCTACAAGGTGGAGCTGGTCTCGATCACCACGCCCGAGCAGTCCGAGGCCGAGCACGAGCGGATGGTGTCGTGCGCCGAAGCGGTGCTGAAGCGTCTGGAGCTGCCGTTCCGCACCGTGCTGCTGTGCACCGGCGACATGGGCTTCGCCAGCCGCAAGACCTACGACCTCGAGGTCTGGCTGCCGAGCCAGGGGATGTATCGGGAGATCAGCTCCTGCTCCAACTGCGGCGACTTCCAGGCCCGGCGCATGGACGCCCGCTGCAAGAAAGTCGGCGAGAAGGGCGCGCGCTTCGTCCACACCCTCAACGGCTCCGGCCTCGCCGTCGGCCGCACCCTGGTGGCGCTGATGGAGAACTACCAGGACGACAAAGGCCGCATCGCCATCCCCCAGGCCCTGCACCCCTACCTGCCGGGCCTCACGCACATCGGAGGCGAGCGATGAGGGCGCAGCTGCAATCTCCCCTCCCCCTTGAGGGGAGGGGTCCGGGGTGGGGGTCTGCCGGCCAAGCGCTCGGTGATTGCGCTTTGCCTCGGCCCGGCTGCTCGCCCGCTAGAACCCCCCGCCCCCAACCCCCTCCCCTCGAGGGGGAGGGGGCTTCGTGAGGCTCCTGCTCACCAACGACGACGGCGTCAACGCCGAGGGGCTGGCGGCGTTGGAGCGGATCGCGGCGGCGCTGAGCGACGACGTATGGGTGGCCGCGCCGGAGTACGAGCAGTCGGGCGCCTCGCGGGCGCTGACGCTATCCGAGCCGCTGCGCGTTCGCGCCCTCGGGCCACAGCGCTACGCCATCACCGGCACCCCCACCGACTGCGTGATGCTGGCGGTCGAGGAACTGCTGAAGGACCAGCGCCCCGACCTCGTCCTCTCCGGCGTGAACCGCGGGCACAACGCGGCCGAGGACGTCACGATGTCGGGCACGGTGGCCGGCGCGATCCAGGGCATGGCGCTCGGCGTGCCGTCGATCGCGCTCTCCCAGTCGCTGGCGGTGTTCCACGACGACGTGGTGGCGCCCTGGGAGACGGCGGAGGCGTTCGCGCCGGGCATCGTCCAGCGCCTGCTGGAAGCCGGCTGGCCGAAGGACGTGGTGATCAACATCAACTTCCCGAACCGGCCGCCGGAGCAGGTGACCGAGGTCGAGGTCACCCGGCAAGGCTTTCGCGACGTCCACAACATGCGCGCCGAGAAGCGCACCGACCTTCGCGGTCGCGACTACTACTGGATGGGCTTCACCGCCCGCCGGCCCAACGTGGCGGACGGCACCGACATCGCGGCCGTGCTGGCGGGCAAGATCTCGGTCACGCCTCTGCACATCGATTTGACCCACGCGCCGACGGTTCACGACCTAAAGGAAGTGCTGGGCGGCGCCCCGCCCAGGCTGAAAGCCCGCGCATGACCCGTCCGGCCGGCGACCACGGCGAGACGCACGAGACCCGCCTGGCGCGGCTGATCCTCGCCCTGCGCTCCCAGGGCGTCACCGACCCGGCCGTGCTCGCGGCGATCGAGCGCACCCCCCGCGACCTTTTCACTCCCGACCTCTTCAAGGAGCGCTCGTGGGAGGACTCGGCCCTGCCGATCGCCTGCGGCCAGACCATCAGCCAGCCGTTCATCGTCGGCCTGATGACCCAGGCGCTCACCCTGGAGCCGAGAGTGCGGGTGCTCGAAATCGGCACCGGATCGGGCTATCAGACAGCCGTGCTCTCGCGGCTGTCGCGACTCGTCTACACTGTTGAGCGCTACCGCACGCTGAAGCGTGAGGCGGAGGCCCGATTCAAGGCCATGGACCTCACCAACATCATCACCAAGTTCGGCGACGGCGGACAGGGTTGGCCCGAGCAGGCGCCGTTCGACCGCATTCTGGTCACGGCGGCGGCGCCATCGGAGCCGAAAGCGCTGCTGAAGCAGCTCAAATCGTCGGGCGTGCTGGTCGCGCCGGTAGGCAAGGGGCCGGTGCAGAGACTGATCCGCTACGCGGGCGATGGCTCCGGGGCCTTCCACTCCGAGGTGCTGTGCGAAGTGCGCTTCGTGCCGCTGCTCGATGGCGTGGCGCGGGAGCTTTGACGGAATTCGACGCGAGGCGGGGGCCGAGTGAGAGGCTTAACCAATGCTTAAGGGTGAACCGGCGAGTGGTTCGACGAACGTCAAGGAGGGAGCGCCAATGACGAACCTCTGGCGTGGAGCGGCCGTCGCGGCGCTTCTGTCCGGCCTGACGGCGGGGTGCGCCGCGCCGCACTATCCGATCAGCCGCAACGAAACGCCGGGTCCGGCGCCGCTGAGCGCGCCCAAACCCAGCTATCCGATCCGCGAAGGCGGCGCGGCGGCTGCGGCGTCGTCGGGCTCGGCGCCCGCTGTCGCCAACGGCCCCGACCTTTCCAGCGAGGCCCCGCCGGCTTCGCCCCCCGCCGCGGCGCCGGTCGCCTCGGTGGAGAGCCAGTCGCTGCCGCCCGCGTCCGCCCCGGCCGCCGCTTCGGTGAGCGCCCCGACCGCCGCCGAAGCGCCGCCCGACGGCGCTGTGTCGACATCGCCGCCCGCGTCGCCCCCGCCACCCGCACCGCCGCCGACGGACTCCAGCTCCGCGCCGCCCCCCGCCGCCCCGCCGGTCTCCGCCGCGCCGGCCGCGGCCAGCGCCGCCGAGCCGGCGCTCGCGCCGCAGATGGTGGTGCACGACCAGACCGGCGCCGCCCCGGCGGCCAAGCCCCAAGCCGCCGCCTATCGCGCCGCGCCCGCGGCCTCCGAAGCGCCGCCGCCGGCCCCGCGCCGAGTCATCGACGCCCACCAGGCCATCGCCGGCGACGTGGTCGACGCCGGCGGGGGCATTTTCGAGAACTACGAAGTCCAGAAGGGCGATCACAT
>DATJRL010000383.1:0-16914 GCA_035504785.1 Caulobacteraceae bacterium | reverse complement strand
GGCTCGAACTGGCGCGCCAGCGCACTCATCGGCTTGTCGGACTGGACCAGCACCGCCAGCACCTGCAGGCCGGCCAGCAGGCCGTCGCCGGTGGTGGAATAGTCGCGCAGGATGACGTGGCCGGACTGCTCGCCGCCGAGGTTGAAGCCGCCCTCGCGCATCTTGGCCATGACGTAGCGGTCGCCGACCTGGGTGCGGTGCAGCGCGATGCCCCGCTCGGACAGGAACCGCTCGAGGCCGAGGTTGGACATCACCGTGGCCACCACGCCGCCGCCGCTCAGCTGCTGCTTCGCCGCCCAGGCGCCGGCGATGATCGCCATGATCTGGTCGCCGTCGACGACCTGTCCCTTCTCGTCGCAGATCACCAGGCGGTCGGCATCGCCGTCGAGCGAGATGCCGATGTCGGCGCGATATTGCTTCACGGCCGTCTGGATCGAGGCCGGGTAGGTCGAGCCGCATTCGTCGTTGATGTTGAAGCCGTCGGGGGAGACGCCGACCGGAATCACCTCTGCGCCCAGTTCGTAGAGGGCCGTCGGCGCCACCTTGTAGGCCGCGCCGTGGGCGCAATCGACGGCGACCCTGAGGCCGCTCAGCGACAGGCTCTTAGGGAACGTCGCCTTGACGATCTCGACGTATCGGGCGCCGGCCTCGTCGACACGCACCACCCGGCCCAGCGCCTTCGGCCCGGCGAGGCCTTCCTGGAGACCGGCGTCCATCAGCGCCTCGATCTCCAACTCCCGTTCGTCGGAGAGCTTGTAGCCGTCCGGACCGAACAGCTTGATGCCGTTGTCGGCGAAGTTGTTGTGCGAGGCGCTGATCATCACGCCGAGGTCGGCGCGCATCGAGCGGGTCATCATCGCCACCGCGGGGGTCGGCAGCGGCCCGAAGGTGCGCACGTCCATGCCGACGCTGGTGAAACCCGCCACCAGCGCGGGCTCGATCATATAGCCGGAGAGGCGCGTGTCCTTGCCGATCACCACCAGGTGCCGGCGGTCGCCGCCGACCGTGAAGATCTTGCCGGCGGCCAGGCCCACCCGCAGAGCCACTTCCGCCGTCATCGGATGCACGTTCGCCTGGCCGCGGATCCCGTCCGTGCCGAAATAGCCGCGCTTGGGCATGGGGTTCAGTCCAGAAACCAAAGGAAACCGAGATTTATCAACCACCCAGCTAGCGAATGCTAAAGCCGCTCGCCGCGTCGGGACCGAAACAGTCTAGCCTCGGCGCCGCGCAACCACAAAGGACCGATAGCATGTGCGGGATCATCGGCATCGTCGGAACCTCCCCCGTCGTCCCCCGCCTGATCGAGAGCCTGAAGCGCCTGGAGTACCGCGGCTACGACTCCGCCGGGGTCGCGGGCGTGGTCGGCGACCACGTGGAGCGCCGCCGCGCGCCCGGCAAGCTGCGCAACCTGGAGGCCGTGCTCGACACCCACCCGCTCGCCGCGGTCGTCGGCATCGGCCACACCCGCTGGGCCACCCACGGCGCGCCGAACGAGACCAACGCCCACCCGCAGCGCGCCGGCCGCGTCACCGTGGTCCACAACGGCATCATCGAGAACTTCGCCGAATTGAAGGCGGAGCTGATCGCCGAGGGCCGCGCCTTCGAGAGCGAGACCGACACCGAGGTCGTGGCCCAGTTGGTCGATCATTACCTGGCGGCCGGCAAGCCGCCGCTCGCGGCGTTCAAGGCCGCGCTGGACCGCCTGACCGGCGCCTACGCGCTCTGCGTAATGATCGACGGCGAGGACGAGCTGATCCTAGGCGCCCGCCAGGGACCGCCGTTGGTGGTGGGCTACGGCGATGGGGAGATGTTCATCGGGTCCGACGCGCTGGCCGTCGGACCGTTCACCAGCCGCGTCTGCTACCTCGACGACGGCGACTACGTGGCGATCGACCGCCATGGCGCGCACATCTTCGACGCCGGCGGTCGTCCGGCCCAGCGCCGTATCCACACCGTCGCCGCCTCCGCGGCCCTGATGGAGAAGGGCAACTACCGGCACTTCATGGAAAAGGAGATCCACGAGCAGCCGGACGCCGTGCAGCATACGCTGGCCGCCTACATCGACCCGGTCGCGCGCCGCGCCGCGCCGCCGGCCGGCCTCGACTTCGGCCAGATCCAGCGGTTGCAGATCGTGGCCTGCGGCACCGCCTCCTACGCGGGCCTGATCGGCAAGTATGTCATCGAGCGCCTCTCCGGCGTGCCCGTGGACGTCGAGGTGGCCTCGGAGTTCCGCTACCGCGGCCCGGCGCTGAGCCCCGGCACGCTGGCGGTCGCCATCTCCCAGTCCGGCGAGACCGCCGACACCCTGGCCGCCATGCGCTACTGCAAGGAGCACGGCCTCGCCACCGCCGCCATCGTCAACGTCCACACCTCGACCATGGCCCGCGAGGCCGACCTGCTGCTGCCGACCAACGCGGGACCGGAAATTTGCGTGCTCTCCACCAAGGCCTTCGCCGCCCAGGTCGCGGCGCTGACGTCGATCGCAATCGCCGCGGCCGTCGTGCGGGGCCGGGTAAGCGCCGAAGAGGAGAGCCGGTTGGTCTCGGTGCTGCTGGAAGCGCCGCGGCTGCTGGCCGACGCCTTGCATGTCGAGGACGTCATGCGCGACGTGGCGCTGCAGGCCGCCAAGGCGCAGGACGTGCTCTACCTCGGCCGCGGCCCGATGTATGCGCTGGCGCTGGAGGGTGCGCTAAAGCTCAAGGAAGTCAGCTACATCCACGCCGAGGGTTACGCCGCCGGCGAACTCAAGCACGGACCGATCGCGCTCGTCGACGAAGCGACGCCGGTGGTGGTCATCGCGCCCACCGACCCCTACTTCGACAAGACCGTCTCCAACATGAGCGAAGTCATCGCCCGCGAGGGGCCGGTGGTGCTGATCACCGACGAAGAGGGGGCGCGGCATGCCCCCAACAGGGCCCGGGTCGTCGTGGGTCCGACCTGCGATCCTCTGATCGCGCCCCTCGTCTACGCCGTACCGATCCAGCTGCTCGCCTACCACGTGGCCGTGCAGAAGGGCACGGACGTGGACCAGCCGCGCAATCTGGCCAAGTCGGTGACCGTAGAGTAGCCGGCGCCCGACCTCTCGCGCGTTCAGCCGGCGCTGTTCGACGCCGCGTTGCTCATGCCGCCCATGGAATTGCTCATGGCGTTGCTCGCGGCGTTGGATTCGTTGCTTGCCGGCGCGGCGTTTTCGGCCGCGTTTTCGGCGGTATTCGCCTCGTTGCTCGGGGCCGGCTGCTTGCAGGCCGAGAGGCTCGCGGCGGCGAGGGCGGCGAACGAAATGAGGGCTAAGGTACGCACAGGCGTCATGAATATCTCCCGCTGAAGACGGAAAGTCGTTGGACGTATGGCTAAGCTCACCGGAACGTGAACTTTGGCCTCGCCGCGCGCGAAGTCAATGCGAACTGTGTTTTACGGCCCTGGATTCGGCGCGGCCGCTGGGCTAGGGCGTCGCTCATGAAGCCAGTGCGCAAGGCCGTGTTGCCGGTGGCGGGGTTCGGCACGCGGGTGATGCCGGCCGGCAAGGCCGTCACCAAGAACCTGCTCAACGTCTTCGACAAGCCGATGCTCTCCTACGCCGTGGCCGAGGCGCGCGCGGCCGGGATCGAGCACATCGTCTTCGTGGTCGGGCGCGGCCAGGGGGCGATCGAGGACTACTTCGACCACAACGTCGAGCTGGAGACCCAGCTGGAGGCCAAGGGCAAGGCCGAGATCCTGGCCGAGGTGAAGGCCGACCTCGCTCGTCCCGGCCAGGTCAGCTTCGTGCGCCAGATGGCGCCGCTCGGCCTGGGTCACGCCGTGTGGTGCGCCAGGGACATCGTCGGCGACGAGCCGTTCGCGGTCATGCTGCCCGACATGGTGATGATGGCCGAGCCGCCGGCGCTCGCCCAGGCCATCGCCGCCCACCGCGCCACGGGCGGCAACATCGTCGTGGTCGAGCCCGCGCCGCGGGGGGAAGCCCACAAGTACGGGATCGTGGCGCTGGGCGAGGCCGCCGGCTTCGGCGGGCGGTTGAACCGCATGACCGGCATGGTGGAAAAGCCCGCCCCCGGAAGCGAACCCTCGAACCTGTTCATCTCCGGCCGCTACGTGCTTCTGCCCGAGATCTTCACCGTGCTCGCCGAACAAGGCGCGGGCGCCGGCGGCGAGATCCAGCTCACCGACGCGATGGCGCGGCTGATGCCGGCGCAGGCGTTCCACGCTCTCGAGTACGATGGGACGACTTACGACTGCGGCGACAAGATCGGCCTGCTGCGCGCCAACATCGCCTTCGCCTTGGCCCACCCGGCTCTGGGCGCCCAGGCGCGCGCCGCCATCGCGGAGCTTCTGGGTCCTTGACGCCGTCACCCCGGACGGCCCGCGGCGTCCGCTGGCCGCAGACTTTCAATATCGGCGCGGCTTGGCCGGGGTGACGAAGGACGCCCGCGGAAACAGGCTCGTCGCGCCGTAGAATCGGCCGCCGACATTCGCTAGTGACCGTGGCTGCCGTGGCGACGAAACAGATCCAGCGCGTATTGGTGATCAAGCTCGGCGGGGTGGGCGACATGGTGCTCGCCTTTCCCGCCTTCGAACGTATTCGGCAGGCGCACCCGCGCGCCAAGATCACGCTGCTCACCACGCCGCCGTTCGCGGCCCTCGCCTCGCAGAGCCCGTTTTTCAACGCCGTCGACCCCGACGGCAAGCCGGGCGACCCGGCCTCCTGGGCCGCGATGATACTGCGGCTGCGGGCCGGCCGCTTCGACCGGGTCTACGACCTGCAGAACGATCGAACGACGCAGCTGATCTTCCAGTCGATGCGACCGATGGCGCCGGAATGGTCGGGCACGGCGCTGGGCGCCGCGCTGCCCCATCGCAACCGCCAGCGCGCCCGCATGCACCCTCTGGAGCGCCACGCCGAGCAGCTCGAGGCCGCCGGCATCTGGCCGGACGCGCCGACCAAGCCGCTGTCGGCGCCGCCGCCGGATATCTCATGGATCCTCGCCCGCAGCCCGCGCCCGCGCTCGATCACCGCCGCCGCCGGCCACCGCCCGCTGATCCTGCTGGCGCCCGGTGGGCACGGATCGATCGCCAGCAAGTGGCCGATCGATCGCTACGCCGCGCTGGCCAAGCGTCTGCAGGACGCGGGCTACGATATCGTTGTGGTCGGCCCGCTGGACGACGCCCCGCTGGCCCACGCCATCCAGCGCCAGGCGCCGCGGGCCAGGGACCTCACCGGCCGCACCGACCTGGCGCAGATCGCCTCTCTGGGCGCCCGCGCCGCCCTAGCGGTCGGCAACGATCTCGGGGTCCTGCACCTGGTGGCCGCCGCCGGCGCGCCGACCCTGGCGCTGTTCCCTTCCAGTCCCGACCCCGCGATCTCCGCCCCGCGCGGCCTCGTCACCGTGCTCCACAGCCCGGAGCTCAAGGGCCTGCCGGTGGACAGTGTCGCGCAAACGGCGCTCGCTTTGGCCCAGCCTGTATCTTGAACGCACAGCGCGCGTTGGTCATATTTCAATCTTGCTGGGGTGTGTTACTTGCCTTGGCAGCTGCCGAAACAGGTCAAGGAGCAACACCCTATTCGTCGTCCCATGCCCGCGCCCCCGTCCAAGGACGGTCCGCGCATCAACGAAGACATCCGCGTCCCGCGCGTTCTGCTGATCGACCAGAACGGAGAAAAACAGGGAATCATGCCCACGTCCGCCGCCCTGGAGGCCGCCGAAGAAGTGGGGCTCGATCTGGTCGAGGTCTCCCCCACCGCCGATCCGCCGGTGTGCAAGATCCTCGATTACGGCAAGTTCAAGTTCCAGGAACAGAAGAAGAAGAACGAGGCCCGCAAGCGCCAGAAGCTGGTCGAAATCAAGGAGATCAAGCTTCGGCCGAACATCGATCACCACGACTACGAGGTGAAGGCGAAGGCGATGCACCGCTTCTTCGAGGAGGGCGACAAGGTGAAGGTCACCCTGCGCTTCCGCGGCGGCGAAATGCGTCACCCGGAGCTCGGCATGAAGCTGCTCGACCAGGTCAAGGTCGACTTCGATCCGGTGGCCAAGGTCGAGCATGAGCCGAAGATGGAAGGCCGCCAAATGGTGATGATCCTCGCGCCGAGGTAAGGGCGCGGGATGTCGCCTGCGGATGCAGGCGACGATCGACTTCCTGGAGAGGAACAACCCGCCCCGGCAAGCCCGAACGGGAGGTGAGGCGCCGGCGCCGCGCTCGCCGTTCACGGGTCCGTGAGGCGATTGGCCGCCTTGCCCCGTGGCGCGGCGCGCCTTATCAGCGTTCACATGACCGCCGAACCAGAAGCTTCGACGGGCGGGCGGTCGGCCGTCGCGCTCTACACCCTGCTGTCGGTCATGTTCATGAACATGCTCGGCTTTGGCGTGATCGTGCCGTTCCTCACCTTCTACGCCAAGTCGTTCCACGCCGCCGCGTGGCAGGTGGCGCTGGTGTTCTCCGCCTACTCGATCGGCTCCTTCATCGGCGAGCCGTTCTGGGGCCGGCTCTCGGACCGGGTCGGGCGCAAGCCGATCCTGGTCTCCACCGTCGCCTGCAACGCCCTCTGCTATGGGGCGCTCGCCTTCGCGCCCAACGTCTGGTTCGCCATCGCCATCCGGGTGGTCGGCGGCATGATGGCGGGCAACGGCTCGGTGGTGCAGGGCTACATCGCCGACGTCACCCCGGTGCAGCAGCGCGCCAACCGCATGGCCAAGATGGGCGCGGCCTACAACATCGGCTTCATCCTCGGGCCGTTCGTGGGCGGCATGCTGGCGCGGCCCTCGCTCGGCCCCGCCGGCTTCCATCTGCCGCTGCTGACCTCGTCGGCGCTCTGCGCCTGCTCGGCGCTCGGCATTTTTCTGGTGGTCAAGGAGAGCCGCGTGCGCCGCCAGTACACGGGCCGCCAGCCCAGCCGCTGGGTGATGTTCGGCTATGCGGTGCGCCACCCCGTGGTCGCCCGGCTGATGTTCCTGACCTTCGCTGTCGGCATCGCCTTCACCGCCATCGAGAGCACCTTCGCGCTCTGGGCGCAGGCGCGGTACGGCTGGCAGCCGCGCGATGTCGGCCTCTGCTTCGGCGTCACCGGCTTCGTCTCGGCCTGCTGCCAGTTCCTGCTCACGGGCGCCCTGTCGCGCCGCTTCGGCGAGGCGAGGATGCTGGCCGCGGGCATGGCCGGCTCGGTGATCTGCACGGCGTTGCAGCCGTTCTCGCCCGGCGGCTTCATCACCGTGGCGCTGATGGCGCTGATGGCGCTCTCGCAGTCGGTGGCCTTCCCCAACTCCGGCGCCCTGCTCAGCCGCAGCATCGATCCGGACCACCAGGGCCAGATCATGGGGCTGAACAACGCCACCGGCGCCCTCGCCCGCGTCACCGGCCCGCAGCTGGGGCTGGGCCTGCTGGGCGTCAACATCAACGCGGCCTTCTATCTCGGCGCGGCGATCGTCGCGCCGGCGATCTTCCTCGCCCTCGGCGCCGGCCGCGCCGCCGAACGCACCGACCACGTCCTGACACCGGTTCCGGCGGAGTAGACGGCGCGTCTCGGAGCGCGCCTAATGGCCCCATGGGCGCTGGGCGGGCGCTCGGGAGCGCGGATGGGCGATCCGGTCTTCGTCTTCATGCTGACGCGGCGCGACGCGACCGTGCCGCACGCTCGGGCCGTCGCGCGACAGGCGCTCGCCGCCGGCGTGCGCCACATCGGCTTCAAGGACGTGGGCGCGGCCCCCGGAACCCTCGCCGCCCTGGCGCGGGAGCTGAAGGAGGGCGGCGCGACGACCTACCTCGAGGTGGTCAGCCTCGACGAAGCCAGCGAGCGGGCGTCCGCCGAACTGGCGCTGCGCATCGGCGTCGACCGGCTGATGGGCGGAACGCGGCCCTGGGCCGTGGCGCCGCTGGTGAGGGGCGAGCCGGTGAGCTACTTCCCGTTCGCGGGGCGCATCGAGGGCCATCCGAGCCGCCTGGCCGGCCCGATGAGCGAGATCGTCGCCAGCGCCGCCGAGATCGCCGCCATTCCCGGCGTCGACGGCCTCGACCTGCTGGCGTACCGCTCCGCGCTGGACGCGCCGGCGTTGATCCGCGCCGTGTGCCGAGCGGCCGCCAAGCCGGTGATCGTGGCCGGGTCCATCGACAGCCCCGAGCGGATCGCGGCGGTGTGCGACGCCGGCGCCCACGGCTTCACGGTCGGCACGGCGGCGATCGAGGGCGCGTTCGCGTCGGACCGTCCCGGGCTCGCGGGCCAGCTCGCCGCGATCGCCGCGGCCGCGCGCGCGCCCCGTGGACTAGCCATTGGCGAAGCCGCGCGGCGGTCGTAGGACGTTCGTGCGTCGGGGGAAAACACGGGCAGGAGACGAACCATGAGGGCGATGTGGATCGGCGCCGCGGCGGCGCTGGTGATGTTCGCGGCGGGCGCGGCCAGCGCAGCGACGCTGCACTTTTCCACGACTCTGAAAGGCGGCGACGAAGTTCCGCCCACGGACAGCAAGGGAACCGGCAAGGTCAGCGCCACCCTCGACACCGCGAGCAAGAGGTTCAGCTACACCGTCACCTATTCCGGCCTCACCGGACCGGCGACCATGGCCCACTTCCACGGCCCGGCGCTGGCCGGCGCCAACGCCGGCGTCCAGGTGCCGGTGCCGAAGTCGGCGCTGGCGAGCCCGATGAAAGGCGCGGCGGTGCTGACCGACTCCCAGGTCTCAGACCTCGAGGCCGGCAAGTGGTATTTCAACATCCACACCGCCGCGAACCCGCCCGGCGAGGTGCGCGGGCAGCTCGAAGAGGTGAAGTAGCTCGATCAGGCGCCGAGCAGGCCCTTCTCGCGCAGCGCGGCGATCGACTGCGCCGCCGATCGGTGGTGGATGAAGACGCCGCCGGCGCCCTGCCAGGCGCGGCGCCGGCTCGCCCAGTCGTCGACCAGCACGTCGCCGGGCTGGCAGTGCTCGCGCTTACGCGTCGCCGGCGTGGTGATGACCGGCACGTCGGGGAAGTGGCGCGCGGCCCAGCGGCGCTTCTGCGGCGCGGCCCAGTCGCCGGGCGGCACGCCGGTCAGGATGGCGGGGGCGAGGCCGCGGACGGCTTCGTAGAGTTCGCCGGCGTCGGGCAGCAGGTCCAGCGTCTCGAAGAAGTGCGGCACGGCGGCCAGGATCTTCCAGAAGCGGCCCGGCCCGAACCGTCGCTCGTGCGCGATGACGGTCATGCCGAGGACGCGCGCCGCGCCGGCTTCGAAGTCCGCCAGCACGCCGTCGCAGTCGAGGTAGAGTTGCGCCACGGGCGACGTCGATACCCTGCTTCGCCGCTACGGCGAAGGCGCTGGGCGGGTCAGCGCCGCGAGACGCTCCCCTGCGGACCTCCCTTGCTTTCCGCGCGCCGTTCCCTTATCCACCCCGCTCCTTTCGAGCCGCCTGGCCCCTGGCATGCCACGGCGACTCTTCTTCACCTCTCAAGAGGACGAAATGCCGAAACTGAAGACCAAATCGGGCGCCAAGAAGCGCTTCAAACTGACCGCGACCGGCAAGATCAAGGCCGGCGTGGCGGGCAAGCGCCACCGGCTGATCAGCCACAGCGCCAAGTACATCCGCCAGAACCGCGGCACCAAGGTGATGTCGGACTCCGACGCCACGATCATCAAGACCTACATCCCCTACGGGCTGCGCTAGGAGGGGATGATAGATGGCACGCGTTAAGAGGGGCGTTGTCGCCCACGCTCGTCACAAGAAGGTGCTGGAGCAGGCCAAGGGCTTCTACGGCCGCCGCAAGAACACCATCCGCACGGCCAAGGCCGCGGTCGACAAGGCCGGGCAGTACGCCTACCGCGACCGCAAGGTCCGCAAGCGCTCGTTCCGCGGGCTGTGGATCCAGCGCATCAACGCCGCCTGCCGGCTCGAAGGCTTCACCTACTCTCGATTTATTCACGGCCTTGAACTGGCCGGGATCGAGATCGACCGCAAGGTGCTGAGCGACATCGCGGGAGCCGATCCGACGGCGTTCAAGGCCATCGCCGACAAGGTTCGCGCCGCGCTGGCTTAACGATTCGGGGACGCAGTTTTCCGTCCCGATGCATCGCAAAAGCCCTCCGGCGGAACCGCTGGAGGGCTTTTTGCTGCCCGCGCCACCCCGCAGGAAATCAATTGACCACGAACCTCACGAACCTCACGAAACTCGCGCCGGCACGGCGTCAGCCGGGCATTCAAGGACTCAACCACGGAGGACACGGAAAACACGGACTCGCGCGGATACCTTCTCCGTGTTTTCCGTGTCCTCCGTGGTTAAAAGCCATCTCGCCGCCTTCGGCGGGCCTGGGGGATTTGCACGTTCGTGAGGTTCGTGAGGATCGTGGTCCAATTCGGATGTTGACCCCATGACCGACCACTCCGAACTCGAACGGGACCTTCAGTCCCAGATCGCCGCCGCCCCGGACCTCGAGGCGCTGGATCAGGTGCGCGTGGCCGCGCTCGGCAAGAGCGGCGTCGTCTCGGCGCTCCTCAAGTCGCTCGGCCAGATGAGCCCGGAGGCGCGGCGCGTCGAGGGGCCGGCGATCAACGGCCTGCGCGACCGCGTCGCCACCGCCGTCGCCGCCCGCAAGGCCGAACTGGAGGACGCGGCGCTGGAGGCGAGCCTCGCCGCCGGCCGGCTCGACCTCTCGCTGCCGGCGCCGCCGCGCCGCAAGGGCCGGGTGCATCCGACCCTGCAGGTGATGGACGAGATGATCGCCATCTTCGCCGAGATGGGCTTCGGCGTGGCGGAGGGCCCCGACATCGAGGACGACTTCCACAACTTCACCGGCCTCAACTTCCCGCCCCGGCACCCGGCGCGGGAGATGCACGACACCTTCTTCCTGAGGCCGGGCGAGGATGGCGAGAGAAAGCTGCTCCGCACCCACACCAGCCCGATCCAGGTGCGCACCATGCGCCGGGCCAACGTCGCCATCGGCGCGCCGCAGTTCGAAATCTACCGCCCCCCGCCGATCCGCATCGTCGGACCTGGCCGGGTCTATCGCTGCGACTCGGACGCCACCCACACGCCGATGTTCCACCAGATGGAAGGCCTGGTGATCGACCGCGACATCCACATGGGCCACCTGAAGTGGACGCTCGACGCCTTCTGTCGGCGCTTCTTCGAGGTGGACAGCGTCGTCACCCGCTTCCGGCCCCACCACTTCCCCTTCACCGAGCCCTCGGCCGAGATGGACGTGCAGTGCGACCGCTCCACCGACCAGATCAAGATCGGCGAGGGCTCGGACTGGCTGGAGATCCTCGGCGGCGGCATGGTGCACCCCAACATCCTGCGCACCTGCGGCCTCGACCCGGACGCGTGGCAGGGCTTCGCCTTCGGCATGGGCATCGATCGCCTCGCCGCGCTGAAGTACGGCATGCCCGACCTGCGCGACTCCTTCACCGGCGACACCCGCTGGCTCGCCCACTACGGCTTCTCCGCCTTCGCCGACCCCAACCCCGCCAGCGGGCTCAGCTGATGGACGGGAGAAAATCGTCGCTTCCGTGCGTCCTTCGAGACGCCCGCACACGCGGGCTCCTCAGGATGACGAGACCAGTGGGACCCATAAACGTTCGTCATGGTGAGGAGCGCTCGTATGAGCGCGTCTCGAACCACGCACGACGCGACCCCTCATCCGTCGGGCTCCGCCCGACACCTTCTCCCGCAAGGGGAGAAGGAGGAACGACATGAAATTCACCCTCTCCTGGCTGAGGAGCCACCTCGAGACCGACGCCAGCGTGGCCGAGGTTGCGGACGCCATGACCATGGCCGGGCTCGAGGTCGAGCATGTCGAGGATCCGGGCGCGAAGCTCAGGCCCTTCTCGGTGGCCAAGATCCTGGAAGCCGTGCAGCACCCCAACGCCGATCGCCTGCGCGTCTGCCAGGTGGAGACCAAGGATGGGGTGAAAGAGATCGTCTGCGGCGCGCCCAACGCCCGCGCCGGGCTCTACACGGTCTACGCGCCGATCGGGACCTTCATCCCGGGGTCCGGGATCACGCTGGAGCCGCGCGCGGTGCGAGGCGTCGTCTCCAACGGCATGCTGTGCTCGGCGGCCGAGCTGCAGACCGCCGAGGAGTCCGACGGCATCCTGGAGCTTGCCGAGGCGCCCATCGGCGCGCCGGCCGCCCAGGCGCTCGGGCTGGAGGCGGTGATCGACTTCGAGGTGACGCCGAACCGGCCGGACTGGCTCGGCGTCGCCGGCATCGCCCGCGACCTCGCCGCCACCGGGCTGGGCCGGCTGAAGGACCTGAGCGTCAAGCCGGTCGCGGGCAAGTTCTCCTGCCCGATCGACATCCGGGTCGACGGAACCGACGCCTGCCCCGCCTTCGCCGGCCGGGTGATCCGTGGACTGAAGAATGGACCCTCGCCGGCCTGGATGCAGGACGCGCTGCGCGCCATCGGCCTTCGCCCGATCAACGCCCTCGTCGACGTCACCAACTTCCTCTCCTACGACCGCGCGCGGCCGCTGCACGTCTACGACGCGGCCAAGCTCAGCGGCGGCTTCATCGAGGCGCGGCTCGGGCGCGCCGGCGAGCAGGTCGCGGCGCTGGACGGCAAGACCTACGAGGCGAGCCCCGAAATGTGCGTCATCGCCGACGGCTCCGGCCCGGTCGGGCTCGGCGGCGTGATGGGCGGCGCGGCCACCGGCTCGACGCTGGAGACCACCGACGTCTTCATCGAGAGCGCCTGGTTCGACCCGATCCGCACCGCCCAGACCGGCCGCGACCTCGGCCTGATCTCCGACGCGCAGTACCGCTTCGCGCGCGGCGTCGACCCGGGCTTTGTCGTGCCCGGTCTGGAGCTGGCGACGCGGCTGATCCTGGAGATGTGCGGCGGCGAGCCGTCGACTGTCTCGCTCGCCGGCGCCATCCCGGCGCCGCCGCCGTCGTTCGACTTCGACCCGGCCTACGTCGCCAAGCTCGGCGGCCTCGATCTGCCGAACGACCGTGTCCGGACGATCCTGGAAGAGCTCGGGTTCGGGCTCGACGGCTGGCGGATCAGTCCACCCAGCTGGCGGCGCGACGTCGAGGGCAAGGCGGACATCGTCGAGGAGGTGACCCGCATCGCCGGCTTCGGTTCGCTGCCGGCTACGCCGTTGCCGGACCTGCCGCGCGCGACCAGTGGCGTCCTCTCGGTGCGCCAGACCCGCATCCGCGCCGCACGGCGCGTGCTGGCGGCGGCTGGCTTCACCGAGGCCGTGACCTGGTCGTTCGTGGGCCGCAAGGCGGCCGAGATGTTCGGTGGCGGCGCCGAGGCGCTGGTGCTCGAGAACCCGATCGTCAGCGAGCTCGACTGCATGCGGCCGTCGGGCCTACCGGGCTTGATCGAGGCGGCCGGCCGCAACGCCCGCCGCGGCTTCCCCGACTGCGCCCTCTTCGAGATCGGTCCGGTGTTCGCCGGGACCGAGCCGGCCGACCAGCGCACCGTCGTCGCCGCCGTCCTCGCCCCGCATGCGCCCCGGCGCTGGGACCATGGCCCGGATGAGGACGTGTTCGCCATCAAGGGCGAACTGATCGCCCTGCTCGACGAACTCGGCGCGCCGGTGGCCAACCTGCAGGTGGCTCAGACCGACACGCGCCCGTGGTGGCGTCCGGGCCGCGCCGCGCGGCTGCAGCTGGGGCCGAAAGCGGTGCTGGCCGAGTTCGGCGAGATCCACCCCAAGGTTCTGGCGGCGCTCGACGTCGGCGGTCCGATCTACGCTTTCGAGGTCTGGGTCGAGGCGATTCCGGAGCCGAAGCGGAAGGCGGTGAAGACCAAGGCGGCGCTGGCGCTGTCGCCGCTGATGCCGCTCGCCCGCGACTTCGCCTTCGTGGTGGACCGCGAGACGGCGGCCGGCGATGTCGTCCGCGCCGTCCAGTCCGCCGACCGCGCCCTGATCGCCGGCGTCCGCGTCTTCGACGTCTACGAGGGCGCGGGCGTGCCGGAGGGCAAGAAGTCGGTCGCCGTCGAGGTCACCATCCAGCCGCGCGACAAGACGCTGGCGGACGCCGAGATCGAGGCGCTGTCGGCCAAGATCGTCGGCGCGGCGAGCAAGGCCGTTGGCGCGGCGCTGCGGGGGTAGTTCCCCTCCCCCTCGAGGGGAGGGGCTAGGGGTGGGGGGTTCTATCCGGAAGAACTCATCGAGGGCAGGGAACTCTGAGGCAGACCCCCACCCCCGGCCCCTCCCCTCAAGGGGGAGGGGAGCTAAAGCGGGATCACGTTGCGTTGGCGGCTGTAGGCGAGGTAGCCGATGCTGGCGCCGAGGCGCAGGCCGACGCCGGCGCGGATCGGGGCGAGGGTGATGTCCTCGGCGCGTTGGTAATTCACGCCGAGCCCGCCGATGAAATAGGCCGAGCCGTCGACACCCGGGAAGCGGCGGAAGATGGCGTCCGGGTACTGGAGGTCGTAGCAGAGGGTGAAGACGCGGCTGGCGTTGCCGCCCCAGTCGAAGCCGCCGGTCGGACCCTGCCAGAAGACGTCCATGCGCGGCCGGTCCTTCATGTACAGGAGTCCCTTGCCGTAGCGCACGCCGAAGAAGAACGCCCCGGAACCCTCGGTCCCGGCGATGTAGGCGGTGGGCCGGCCCTGGTCCTTGAAGATTCGCTCGATCAGCGTGCCGGCGTTCTCGGCGGTGACCCCGAAGAAATCGGAGATGTTGTTGACGAGTTCGTCTTGCGAATAGGGCTCGGCGGGCTTGTCGGAGGGCCCTGTGGCCGCCGTCGGCGGGCCGCCGCCGTCCATGCCGTGGTACGCGGCGCTCGGCGCCTGATCGTCGGACTGGGCGAAAGCGCTGGGCGCGGCCACGGCGAGGCCGCTGACGAGGCCGGAAGCGATCAGCGTGCGGCGATCCATGGCGGGGTACTCCTCAACTCGAGACGCGGGGCGGCTGATGCGCGCGAGTTGCGCCGAGATTGCGGCGTCGTGGTGAATCGGAGGTGAATCCCCCCTCCAATCTTCCCCCATTGGGGGAAGTGTCTGGACGCACCAGCGTCCAGACGAAGGGGGCCACCGGCGGAGGCCCCCTCAGTCGCTTCGCGACAGCTCCCCCAGCGGGGGAGCATAGAGGTGCGGCGTGGGGCGAATTGCTCTACATCCCGCCGCGCAATGACCGACCCGGCCCACATCCGCAACTTCGCCATCGTCGCCCACATCGACCATGGCAAGTCGACGCTGAGCGACCGCCTGATCCAGGAGACCGGGGCTTTGTCCGCGCGCGAGATGAAGGAGCAGGTGCTCGACTCCATGGAGCTGGAGCGCGAGCGCGGCATCACCATCAAGGCCCAGACCGTCCGGCTCGAGTACCGCGCCGACGACGGCCAGGACTATGTGCTCAACCTGATGGACACCCCCGGTCACGTCGACTTCGCCTACGAGGTCAGCCGCTCGCTCTCGGCCTGCGAGGGCTCAATCCTGGTGGTGGACGCGAGCCAGGGCGTCGAGGCGCAGACGCTGGCCAACGTCTACCAGGCCCTCGACCACGACCACGAGATCGTGCCGGTGCTGAACAAGGTCGACCTGCCGGCCGCCGAGCCCGACCGCGTGCGCCAGCAGATCGAGGACGTCATCGGCCTCGACGCCTCCGACGCCGTCGAGTGCTCGGCCAAGACCGGCTTCGGCATCCACGAGGTGCTGGAGGCGATCGTCACCCGTCTTCCGGCCCCTGTCGGGGACCAAGCCGCACCATTGAAGGCGCTGCTGGTCGACGCCTGGTACGACGCCTACCTGGGCGTGGTGGTGCTGGTGCGGGTGTTCGACGGGGTGATGAAGGCCGGCCAGTCGGTGCGCATGATGCAGACCGGCGCCACCTACAAGATCGACCGCATCGGCGTCTTCCGCCCCAAACAGGTCGAGACCGGCCAGCTGAACCCCGGCGAGATCGGCTACATCACCGCCCAGATCAAGGAGGTGGCGGACGCGGCCATCGGCGACACTATCACCGAAGAGCGCCGCCAGACGCCCGCCGCGCTCCCCGGCTTCAAGCCGGTGCAGCCGGTGGTGTTCTGCGGCCTCTTCCCGGTGGACGCGGCCGACTTCGAGGACCTGCGCGCCGCCGTCGGCCGCCTGCGCCTCAACGACGCCAGCTTCACCTACGAGATGGAGACCAGCGCGGCGCTCGGCTTCGGCTTCCGCTGCGGGTTCCTGGGGCTCCTGCACCTGGAGATCATCCAGGAGCGGCTGACGCGCGAGTTCAACCTCGACCTCATCGCCACCGCGCCCAGCGTCATCTACCGCATCACCCTCACCGACGGGACGCTGCTGGAGCTGCACAACCCGGCCGACATGCCGGACCCGGTGAAGATCGAGAGCATCGCCGAGCCCTGGATCCGCGCCACCATCTTCACCCCCGACGAATACCTGGGCGCGGTGATCAAGCTCTGCCAGGACCGCCGCGGCGAGCAGAAGGAGCTCTCCTACGTCGGCTCGCGGGCCATGGTGGTCTACGACCTGCCGCTCAACGAGGTGGTGTTCGACTTCTACGACCGGCTGAAGAGCATCTCCAAGGGCTACGCCAGCTTCGACTACACGATCGGCGACTATCGCCTGGGCGACCTGGTGAAGATGCAGGTGCTGGTCAACGCCGAGCCGGTGGACGCGCTCTCGATGCTGGTGCACCGCACCCGGGCCGAGACGCGCGGGCGCGGCATGGTCGAGAAGATGAAGGAGCTGATCCCGCCGCACCTCTTCCAGATCCCGATCCAGGCGGCGATCGGCGGCAAGATCATCGCCCGCGAGACGGTGCGGGCGCTGCGGAAGGACGTGACCGCCAAGTGCTACGGCGGCGACATCACCCGCAAGCGCAAGCTGCTGGAGAAGCAGAAGGAGGGCAAGAAGCGGATGCGCCAGTTCGGCAAGGTCGACATCCCCCAGGAAGCCTTCATCGCCGCCCTGAAGATGGACGCGGATTGACCCCTCCCTGGTCCGCCTCACGGCGTGATCAGGGCGAGCTTCGGGAAATACGAGCGATACCGGCGCGT
>DATJRL010000382.1:0-7245 GCA_035504785.1 Caulobacteraceae bacterium | reverse complement strand
CTCGGAACATCCCATCCGATCTCGAAAGCCGCCTCTTTCGCAAGCTCCAGATGATCGACGACGCATCGACCGATCAGGACTTGCGCGTGCCGCCCAGCAATCACTTCGAGAAGCTGCGCGGCAATCTGGCGGGGTTCCACTCGATCCGCGTGAACCAGCAATGGCGGCTGGTCTTCCAGTGGGACAGCGGCCGGGGCGAAGCGGAAGGCGTCTATCTCGACGATCATAGTTACAGGTGAAGCGAGGCGAACCATGCTGACGACAAAGCGCAAGCCGGCCACGGTCGGCGAGATTCTGGTGGAGGAGTTCATGCAGCCCCTTGGCTTGACCCAGGCGGCTCTCGCCGAGGCGATGGGCGTGCAGCGCAAGCACGTCAACGAACTGTGCAACGAGCGCCGGAACGTGACGGCGGCGACGGCCCTCATCCTAGCGCGCGTGTTCGGCAACAGCCCCGACTTCTGGCTGAACGTGCAGCGGCGCAGCGATCTATGGGAGGCGATGCACAGCCCCAAGGAGCGGGAGCGGATCGAGCGCGCCCGTCCGCTCAAGGCCGCGTAATGCCCGCCGCCGCAACGCTGGCGCCGCCCGGAGCTGCCGCGTTCCTGTATTTTCACCCCAGGCTACGCAGCGGGCTGTGGCGTAAAAGCGGTCGGTTGCGCACGAAAACGACGGCTGAGATTCTGGCGGAATGCCGCACGCCTCCCGCAAACCTCAGCCCTCGGCGTCCGAACAGCTTCGCCAGTTGCTTGGTGAGCCCTGGCCGTTTGCGGGCCGTCCATCCAAGCACGACCTCTCGACCTGGATCGTCACCGACGGCTGGCCCGATCCTGTGCCCGTCACTGAGGGCGAAGTGGACGTGTTCGAATGCTGGTTCGGCGACCTCTTCGACGAACTGTTCGGACCAAAATGATGAAGCCGTAAGGAGGCCTCCGCCATGAACGTGCCGCTGCGCGCCGCCCTCTACCTGCGCGTTTCGACGGCGCGGCAGGCCGAGCATGATGTCTCCATTCCCGACCAGAAGCGGCAGGGCGAAGCTTACTGCCAGTCGCGCGGCTACCAACTCGTCGAGACCTACGTCGAGCCGGGCGCATCGGCGACTAATGACCGGCGGCCCGTGTTTCAACGGATGATCGAGGCGGGCACGTCAAGGCCCGCGCCCTTCGACGTGGTCGTGGTCCACTCGTTCAGCCGCTTCTTCCGCGACCATTTCGAGCTTGAGTTCTACGTCCGCAAGTTGGCCAAGAACGGCGTTAGGCTCGTCTCCATCACTCAGGAGATGGGCGACGACCCCATGCACGTCATGATGCGGCAGATCATGGCGCTGTTCGACGAGTACCAATCCAAGGAAAACGCCAAGCACGTCATCCGGGCCTTGAAGGAGAACGCTCGGCAAGGGTTCTGGAACGGCTCCCTGCCGCCCATCGGCTATCGCGTCGTCGCCGCCGAGACGCGTGGCGCCAAGGTTAAGAAGAAGCTGGAGATCGACCCGCTGCACGCCGACACGGTGCGGCTGATCTATCGCCTTGCCCTGGAAGGCGATGGCGTGACCGGCCAGATGGGGGTCAAGAACATCGTCTCCCACCTCAACGGTCGCCGCATCTTTACCCGTGACGGTGGGCGCTGGGGTATCGGCCAGGTCCACCGTAGCCTGACCCGGCGCACCTACATGGGTGAGCATGAGTTCAACAAGCGGGGCAAAAACAAGACGCTCAAGCCCGCCGGCGAGGTAGTGATGATTCCGGTCCCACCGATCGTCGACCAGCAGACCTTTGACATCGTTCAGGCCGTGCTCAAGGCCCGTAACCCCAAGGTCATGCCCGCCCGCGTCGTCAGCGGCCCCACGCTCCTGACCGGCCTGATCCATTGCGCCAAATGCGGCGGGGCCATGACCATCCGCACGGGCAAGGGCGGACGCTATCGCTACTACAGCTGTTCGATGAAGGCCCGGCAGGGACCGACCGCCTGCGAGGGCATGGCCGTGCCCATGGAAAAGCTCGACGATCTGGTCGCCAGCCATCTGGAGGAACGCCTGTTGCAGCCGGAGCGGCTGGAAACGATCCTCGCCACCGTGCTCGACCGGAGGCAGGAGCGATCCGAGCGCCAGCGCGAGCATATCGCCGAGTTGAACAGGCGTGCGGCGGAATCGGAAGGCCGCCTCAAGCGCCTGTATGACGCCAGCGAGGTGGGCGTCGCCGATCTGGACGACCCGGCGCTCAAGGATCGCATCGGCGCCCTCAAGGCCATCCGCGATCAAGCAAAGGCCGACACCGAGCGCGCCCAAGCCATGCTCCAGAACTCAGGAAGCCAGGCCGTCACGCCGCAGATATTGAGCAAATTCGCCCGCACCGCCCGCCAGCGCATCCGACTTGAAGGCGGAGGCTACCGCCGTGACCATCTGCGCGCACTCGCTCAGCGCGTCGAGGTCGCCGACGGCGAGGTCCGTATCATGGGATCGAAGTCCAGGCTGCTCCAGGCACTTGTAGCGAACGGCGGCGCAAACGCAGTGCCCACTCAAGGACTGGAATGGCGGTGAGAGAGGGATTCGAACCCTCGATAGGCTTTCACCTATACACGCGTTCCAGGCGTGCGCCTTCAACCACTCGGCCACCTCACCAGCGCCAGCGCCCCTCGGGCGCCGACGTAACGCCGCCCGTCGGATGCGGAGGACCCCTCGCGGGAGCCGCGCAATATAGCGATGGCGAGGCGGTCCACAAGCGAGCGCCGCGCGTCGCTTCGCCCTGGCGCTTCAGTGGGTTGCCGTTTCGCGCTGCAGCTCGTGCATCTCCCAAAGCTCGTGGCGGGAAAGCTGCAGATGGGGGCGGATGGCCATCACGGCGCTGCGCCCGATGTGTTTCTCCAGCGCATGCAACCTTTCGAACTCGGCGCGGACGTCGCGCGGCGCGGGCGGCGTGGTTCCTTCCTCATGCGCGATCAGGGTCTGCTCGGCTTCGGCCATCAGCTGGGTGTGCAGCTTCAGGTACTCGAAGGCCTCGGCGACCACCCGCGGCGAGAAACGCTCCGAGAGAGTCAGGATGAATCGGCCGGCTTCGCTGGTGTCGTAGCGGCCGCGGCGGATGTCCTCCAGCATGTGCTCGTGGGTCTCGTACTCGCCCACCAGCCAGCGGTGGGCGGCGTGCTCGCTCTTGGAGAAGACCAGCACCAGGCACATTGGCGCCACCACCAGCACGACCGCCATCGACAGGATCGGCTGGTCGGGAAAGTGGTTGTAGAGCCCATGGATCAGGATCGCGGCGATCAGGCCCGGGACGAACGCCAGGGGATGGAATCGGTACCGTGCGCCCTCGATCCGCATCTGGCGCTCGGTGATCCATTGGCCCACCACGCCGAACGCCGCCGTGGCGGCGCCGTGCATCACCGCCGTGCCGAACCCGCGCACCAGCCAGACGCCGAGGGTGGCCACGCCTATGTAGTCGTGGAGGTAGATGACATTCTCGACAAGGGAGAAGCCAGCGCCGATGGCGAAGCCGGAGATCGCTGCGTCGATCATGAATCCGATGCGGTTTCGCGCGAAGAGCAGCAGCACCATCGCGCCCTTCATGGTCTCTTCCACGACCGGCGCGGCGTAGCGGGTGTAGTCGGTGCGGCCGATCGGCAGCTCGTCCATGGCGCGCCAGTTGGCGAGGTAGCTGAGCGCCGCCAGGAGGCCCCCGGCCGCGACGAGCGCCGCCAGCCATCGCCACCCGATCAGGTGAAAGGCGTCGAGCAGAGTGAAACCCGCCAGGAAGACCAGCACCGGCAGGAGGGCGACGAGGACCTTGAGAGGGATGGGATCCATGAGAGCTACAAGATCTTCAACGACACCATGAGTTCGTCACGCAGGCGCTCGCGGGACTCGAGGCCGGCCGCGTAGCCGAACGACAGCACCATCGGCAGGCGCAAGGCCACGGTGAAGTTCCAGTCGAGCTGCCCGCCCACATCGCCCAGCGTTCGATCCAGTCCGATGCCGGGTTCGTCGTACAGCAGGCCGGAGAACACCGCCGGCCGCATGGACGACAGGAAGAAACTCGGCGTGCCGACATTGTCGAAGCGAAGCGGGGGCAGGTTCAGCTCCACCATGCCTTTGGCGAAGTCGCGCGCGGCGATCTCGTCGATGCCGAAGCCGGGGAAGCTGTCGTATTCGCGGTAGCGCTTCACCTCGCCGTCGTCGATGTAGTTGTTGCCGAACGAGCCGAGATAGAAGTCGCTGAGCGGATTGTTGGGGTCGCCGCCGGCGCTGCCGGCGGCGGTGTAGAACCAGAGCGACGCGTGCTGCCCGCCGACGGGCACGCCGAAGGACAGGCCGCCGCGGATCGAGGGGAACGCCCGCTCGTCCGCCATGTCGACCTCGGCGTTCAGGTTCCAGCGGATGCCCTTCTCGTCGTCGACGGCGCCCAACGACTTGGTGACGTCCTTGTAGTCGAGCCCGACCTTGTTCGCCCAGATGTTGCGGTCGAAGCCGCTGGCGATGTTCTGGGCGCCCGGAATGGTGTCGAGGCCGAAGTAGGCGCCGCTCTCGGCCGTCACGTCCAGCTCGCGCGGTGGGTCGTAGATTTGCGCATTCTTGTAGTCGACGATGAAGGCGTCCCCTTTCAGGCTGCGGTCCGTGGGGCCGGACAAGTCGTAGAAGTCGGCGAGATTGTGCCAGTACCGGAAGCGCCAGCGGAAGGTGTGGTACTCGAGCGCGACGTGGAACTGCTCGTCCAGGGAAAGATCGCCGGCGGGCGAATAGGTGAGGGTGGCCAGCAGCTGGTTGAGCTGCATCGGGTCCTCGAAGATGGCGTGCGCGCCGAAGGCGACGTGGCCCTTGTAGCCCTCGATGACGGGATAGATCGAATCGAGGCGCAGTTCCTGAAGCGGCACATAGGGCCCCTGCTTCTGGATCATCGAATCGAGCGGCACGCTGGCCGGCGAGCCGACGGCCCACGTCTTCACGATCGGGTGCTGGTCGGCGATCTCGGCGCCCAGGAACGTGATCGCGCCCAGGTCGTCGAGCGGCTTCGGATCGAGGCTGACCGGCGTGAAGCCCTGTCCGGTATATTCGAAGGCGATCAGCGAGCCGTCGGCCCGGGGGATCGGGCGAAACAGGCCGGTCGTGGCGTTCGACACCGCCTCGACCTTCTGGGTCGCCCAGTCGAAGCGATAGAGGTTGGAGACGCCGGTGTAGTAGGCCGAGCCGTAGAGATATTTGCCGTCCGGCGAAAACACGAAGCTCTCCGGCGTCGAGGTCCCCAGCTTCAGCTCCGCGATCGGCGCCGGGCTCTCCTGGACGAGGTCGCCAATGTTGAACACCCGCACGAACTGGTCGCCGTTGATCTCGCCAACCGAGGCGGAGAGCTTGGTCCCGTCCGGGGAGATGTCGAGGTCGAAGGGGATCTCGCCGTAGGGGAAGGTGTGGACTTGGTTCCAGTCCTTGTAGGGCGGCGGGATGCGCACCAGCGTGACCAGGCCGTTAAGGTGCCGCAAGCCCCAGATCGAGTGGTCCGCAGGATCGACCACGATGTCGCCGATCCGGCCGCCCTTGATCAGAATGTGGGTCTGGCCGGTCTTGAGGTTTACCTCGACGAGGTTGCGGTAGGCATAGTTGTTGGTGGTGTACCAGGCGCGGTGCGCGGCGGCGTCGTAGGCCAGCGACGTCACCTGGTAGAGCATCGGGCCCTTGATATCGACGAGACGGCGGGTCCGGCCGGTCTTCAGGTCGAGAATGCCGACGTACCCGATCACGCCCTGATAGCGGAAGGCGCCGATCAGGCTGTCGGTCTTCGGGTCGTAGAAGGCTCGGGACACCGAGCCCAGCCCGCGGTTGGTCAGCCGGGTCAGCGGCGTCATCGGATACTGCTGCACGGAGGCGAGGTTCGCCTTCTGGAAGGTGTGCTCCCAGGCGATCCAGTCGTTCCACGCGTCGTTCAGGCTCTCGCCGAAGACGCGCTTGAACTGGGTGGAGTAGTACGGAGCGCTGTCGGGACCGCGCTTCAGCCACTCGATCACCTTTTCCGGCCCCCGGGTCAGCGCCAGGTAGCTGAAGAAGCGGGTGCCGTAGAGGTAGTCGTTGACCCCGACCTGGAAGTCGACCTGGTCGCCTTCCGCTTCCAGGCCGAGCGGCGAGTAGAAGCGGGCGTTGTCGCGGACCATGGCCCGGAACACCATCTCGTCGTAGCCGCCCTGGGCGCGGCCGAACCCGCCGGCCATCCAGGTTTCCATGAAGACGGCGCTGCCCTCGAGGTACCAGCGGGGCACGTTCACGCGAGGCGTCGCTAGGTAATTGTAGAGGATCGACTCCGGGTGCTGTTCGATCGGCATCGGCTTGCCGTGGAAGGCATGCCGCCAGAAGGCGTCCTGGTCGTTCCACACGTCCATCGTGGCGACGTGGGTCTCCTCGTGATTGGCCAGCGTGAAGAAGCGCTCGCCGGCCGAGAAGGTCTCGAAGGCCTGGCTGAGCGGCGCGATGTCGAACAGCAGCGCGTCATTGGGCGAGGCGCGGGCGGCGGCGTTGCCGTAGTCGGCGAAGTCCTTCAGCAGGACCGTGGTCCTCTCCCAAGGCTTCCAGTCGTAGAGCTTTTCCTGGAAGGCGATGGAGTTCTCGACGGCGCGGCCGACGTAGGGCGTCAGGTAGGTTTCGGTCGGATCGAAGTAGAGAAGCCGCAGGTCCTTGGTCTCGATCATGTCGATGCCGAGGGCGCCCGCGGGCGCCTTGGCTGACGTCGGCTGGCCGGATCCAGGCTTGGAAGGCGGTCCCTGGGGCGCGGGCGAGATCGTGCCGGAGGTCGGCTGCCCGGTTTCGATCTGGGCCTGGGCAGGAGGCGCGCACAGCCACATCGACGCGGTCGCCGCCGCCGCCAACGCCAATCTGGCGGTCCATGACCGCCTGCCACAACCCATTCTCGCCCGCCCCCCGAGGCGTTGACCGCAGACCTATTCGCGCGAGTTCATCGCACTCTGGAACGACGCACTCGACGCCATGGCGGCGAAGGCCGGATTCATGGCCAACACGGCGAACGCGGGTTGCTGCGCCGCCGCGCTGAATGCCGCCGCGTCGTGCGACAGCGCCGACATGGCGGCCGGGTTGGCGGCGAGCGCGGCGAAGGCCTGAGGCTGGCTCGCCATCATGGCGAACGCCTGCGGGTACATCGCCATCGCCTGCATCGCCTGGGCGCTGATCCCCTGAGAGGCCATGCTGGCGAGGGTCGCCTGCGCCTGCAACGCCTGCGAGGCGACGCCTAGCTGGGCGACGGCGTTGGCGTCGTGACC
>DATJRL010000381.1:0-7334 GCA_035504785.1 Caulobacteraceae bacterium | reverse complement strand
CTTGGTGCGACCCCTCATCCGACGGGCATTCGCCCGCCACCCCGGATCGAGCCCGGGGCAGGCTCATCTCCCGCAAGGGGAGAAGGGCGACATGGCGCGTATGTGACCTCTAGGTTCATGGCCGGCGCCAGATAGGCCGCGCGGGCCTAGTTGCCAAGCCCCTCCCGCGCCAGGGCCTCCAGAGGCTCGCCCTCCGCGCCGCGCAGCATCCAGCCGCCGCGGCGTCGCAGGTAGAGCAGGTAGTACGCGGCCGAGACCGCCATCACCACCAGGTTGGCGATCAGGCTCGGGCGGCCGACCGCCGGGTCCATGAGATCGGCGAACATCACCCCCGCCAGCGCGACCAGCGCCAGCGCCGGCCAGAGCGGATAGAACGGCATGCGGTAGTGGCCGACATCGGTGGTCCGCTTCCAGCGTCCCATCAGCACCGCCACCGCGACGCCGGCGTAGATCACCACCAAGCCGGCGCCGGTCACCATGACCAGGAGGCCGAGCGGCAGCAGGCAGCAGCCCAGCGTCGCGACTCCCATGATCAGCGTGGCGATCCAGGGCGAGTGGAAGCGCGGATGCACGGCCGCCACCCAGCGGTTCACCGGCCCCGGCCAGACGCCGTCGCGGCCGCTGCAGTAGAGCTGGCGCGCGTTGATCAGGCCGATAGCGATCATGGCGTTGACGATGGCGAACGCCACGCCGAGGCTCACCGCCTTGGCCAGGACGTCGCCGCCGGCCGCCGCCAGGAACGCCGGCATCGGCTGGTCGGCACCGAGCACGGTCTTCAGGTCCCCCACGCCCACCACCATCGCCAGGATCGGCGCGAATTCGGCGACCACCGCCACCGCCAGCGAGACGAACACCACCCAGGCCACCTTGGTCCGGGCCTCGTACATCTCCTCGCCGAAGTACACCGCGCCGCCGTAGCCGTTGTAGGCGTAGATGGCGCCGGCCGACGCCAGCCCGATCATCGCCCAGGGCGTGGCCACGAGCCCATGGCCGGCGAGCATCACCGGGTGCAGCGTCACCTCGGCGATCGAGCGGTGCGGATGGGCGAAGCCCAGCGCCGTCATCACGCCCAGCGCCGCCAGCTCCACCACCAGGAAGACGCCGGTGATCTTGGCGTTGAGCCGCACGTTGAGCAGGGTGACGAGCGTGGTCCCCAGCGTCGCCGCCAGCGCCACCGGGAGCGCCGGAACGCCAGGCATGACCACCGCGAGATAATCCGCCAGGCCGAGGGCGGTCACCGCCTGGCCGGTCGCGCCGCCGAAGAGGTTGAGCCCCAGCGCCATGAACCCCCAGCTGGGGCCCATCGTGCGCCCGATCATGGTGTACTCGCCGCCGGTGAGCGGAAACGCCGACGACAGCTCGGCGTAGACGAAGGCGGTGGCGACGCCGAGCAGCGCGGTCAGGGCGAAGCAGAGCACCGCGCCGGTGCCGGCCTGGGCGACCACCACCTGCCCCATGATAAACACCGACGAGGCCGGCGTGATCGCCGAGATCGTGATGAGCAGGTTGCCGGCCCGCCGCATGCTGCGGCCGAGCGGCTTGACCGCATCGGGCGTCTCCGCGGCGTCCCTCACGCCGGCTCCGACGAGCCGCAGAGGCTCACGGCGTACCAGCCCGCGCCCATCGCGCCTGGATGCAGAGTCAGGCAGATCGGATCGCCGGGTTGCAGCGCATTGTAAGTCGACTCCGACACGGTCACCGACGAGCCCGCAGCGACCGGTCCCCAGGACGACAGCATCAGGTGGTAATAGGTCGAGGAGCGGCTCGTGCTGGTGTTCTTGCCGACGATCGCCGCCTGGTAGGCGGCGCCCGGCGAGGGATCGAACTGGACGTCCGCCACGGTGTAGGCGGCGTAACCATACACGCCGCCGACGATCGCCACCGTGAGCAGCGACTGAATCGGCGACGACAGTCCCGGCGGCGCCTGCGCCGCGGCCCAGGTGGCCGCTCCCAGCGCCGCACCGACCACGAAGGCCGCGATCCAGGGCGCTCGCGCGTCCACCAGATGCAGGCTGAACGTCAGCATCAGCAGGATCAGGGCCGCGAGGCCGACGATGGGATTGAAGCCGCGCCCGCCCCGGTAATTCACTTCGAACAGTTGCGGGTACGCCGCTCCGACCCCGAGCGGCGCCAGCGCCAGCAACAGGGCGAGGGCCGTCGACAGCATGTTCGGCCGCCACCAGGCGTAAGCCGCCGCCGCCGCTCCGACCACGGTCAGTCCGTAGCCGCCCCAGCGGATCAGGTTCGGATCGATCGAAGGCTTGGCGTCCTCGACGATGCTCATCGCTCCACTCCCTCAGCCTTCCCGGGCTCACGCCCACTGGAGCCGCGCCCCTCGCTTTGGCATAACCACCCTTGCGCGCCGGTTTAGCTCAGACGGTAGAGCAGCTGATTTGTAATCAGAAGGTCGCGGGTTCGATTCCTGCAACCGGCGCCAACGTTGGACGTGCGGCCGCGACCGGCGCAGAGTGCTGGGGGAACGGTTAATCGAGGGCAGCGCCATGTTCACCACGCGCCGGGGTTTCGCCGCATTGGTTTCGGGGTCGGTCGCGGCCGCGGGCCTTGTCGGGGGTCTGCCGGCGTTGGCGCAGGACGATGACGGCGGCGGTCTGCCGAACGTGTTCTTCAGCCCGCACGGCCGGCCGTACAGGGCGCCGGGGGGCGCCCCCTACCCGGTCGTCGACTGGTTCAAGGACGCCAACCGCAAGGGCGACGGCAAGCTCACCCTCGACGAGTTCGTCGCCGACGCCGCGGCGTTCTTCGCGGTTCTCGATCTGCGGGGCGGCGGCGTGCTGGGCCCCGAGGAGATCGCCATCTACGAGCACAACATCGCGCCGGAGGTGCTCGGAATGCGCGTCACCGTCTATGCCGACGGCCGCAGCCGCGTCTGGCCGGCGAGCCCGGCCTCGAGTGTCGGGGCGCGGCTTTGGCTGGCGCAATACGGCCCCATGGAGGGCGGCCCATTCGGCCCAGGCGGTCAGGGGCCGACGGGCGGCGCGAACGGCCCCGGACAACTTCCGCACGGCGGCGGCGATCCAAGCGCCGGCAGCGTCGTCCCACCGGAGGCGCAGCCCAACTCGCCATCGGGCGCGCCCCAGGACCCGGACGCCGGCGCCGGCGCGGCGCCTTACAGCCTGATCGAGGAGCCGGAACCGGTCACGGCCGCCGATCCCGACTACCTGTTCAGCGGGATGGTGAGAAAGGCCAGGTTCCTGGCCCACGCGCACGATAATTTCGCCCTGCTGGACCAGGCGGGCAGCGGCTACCTGAGCTTGGCGAGCTTGCCGCGAAGCCCCGTCCAGAAGCTGCTCGAGCGCGGCCGCGGCAGGCGCTGACCGGCGCGGGGGCCGATCACTTCTTTCCGCACACGGCGTTCCAGATCAGCTCGCCCAGCGAGCCGGGCTCTGGCTGGTGCCAGGTGTCCTGCCCGGCTTGCACCGGGACGGCCCTCCCCGCGCCCATCTGCAAGGCGTGGGGGGTGTTGTCGATGGTGGCCAACAGCGTCGCGTCGCATCTCACCTTCATATGCGAGACGATGGACCAGATCTGAACGCCGTCTATCACCTGCGGAACCTTGTATTCGGTCAACACCGCGATATCCGACGGTCCGGTCTGCTGCACCTTGCTGGCGTCGATATAGAACACCGTCTGGCTGTTCTCGTAGATCGACTTCCAGGGAGGCGGGGCGGCCGCGACGGGACGGGTCGGCGGCGGCGGAGCGGCGGGCGCCTGGGCATAGACGATAGGGGCGGCGCACATCAGGCCGGCGAACAGAACAGCGGCTTTGACCATCCGGCCGTTTCTAAGGGTTCTGAAGCCGTTGGATAGTCCCGTCGGCCGGACGCGCTCAGTCGGCCAGCCAAGGCGCGAGGCCCCGGGCGCCGGCTCATCCCTCGACGGCGGCCGCGAGCTTCGCCAGGAGCCAGTCCAGCCCGGCGTCGGGCGTGGCGGCGCGGCGGACGACCTGGACGGTCATCCGGAAGGGACGGTACGGCGGGTCCAGCACCTGTAGCCCCAGGCGAGCGGCGTACAGGCGGGCGAGCCGGCGCGGGCAGTCGGACATGGCGTCGGTCTCGGCGACGATGAGCATCGCCGTCTCCCAGAGGCTCACATAGGCGTGGGTGCGGATCACGTCCGGCCCCGGCAGCTCGCCATAGGTCGCGTCCATCGCCTCGCGGTCGATCGGCATCTGGTCGGACAGCGCGCCTTCGGGATTGCCGACATAGATATGCCCGACGCTCGCGTAGATCCGCCTGTCGACCCGGGGCCCGGTCACCAGCGGATGGCCCTGGCGGGCGATCACGCAATATTCGTCGTCGTAAAGCGTCGTGGCGGCCAGTTCGGGCGGTATCTGGCGGAAGACGCCCAGCGCCACGTCGACCTCGCCCCGCCGCACGGCTCGCAGCGCCGCGTCCAGGAACGCCGGCCGGCTCGAGAAGGTCGCCAGCGGCGCCTCCTCCCGGAAAGCGTTGACCAGAGCTGGCGCGACGATACTGGCGATCGGGTCCGCGCAGGCGATCCGGAATCTGCGGCGGCTGACGCTCGGATCGAACGCCGGCTCGTCGCCCACCGCCTGCCCGATCGCCTCGATCAGCTGTTCGACGCGGGGCCCGAGTTCCAGGGCGCGCTGGGTCGGCTCCAGGCCATGCGGGCGGCGCACGAACAAGGGATCGCTGAACAGATCCCGCAGTCGGGTCAGCGCATGGCTGATCGCCGACGGGCTCAGACCCAGGTGGGCGGCGACGGCGCTCGCCTGTCGCCGAGCCATCAGCTCGCGGAAGATGAGCAGCAGGCCGCCGTCGACCTTTCGGATTTGCATCTGATCGAAATCAGTCATCAACTGAATTCAGTATTTCAGTCGAGGCTCTCGGTCTAGCCTTTCGTCCATGGACGCAGCCTTGCCCGACGCCCGAAGCGCGCCCCAGACCGCAATCCGGCGTATCGGCCCGATCCTGACGCTCGGCGGGCCGCTGATCGGCTTCTACCTTATCCAGACCGCTGTCAGCGTCGCGACAGTGGCGATGCTCGGGCGGCTGGGTAATGCGGCGATCGCGGGGGTCGGGGCGGGCGGCGCGATCTACACGGCCATCTGCGCCCTGCTCTGGGGCGTCGACACCGGCGTGCAGGCCATCGTCGCCCGCACCGTGGGCGCGGGTCGTGCGGACCGCATCGCCAGCGTCCTTTCGGCCGCCTATGCGGGGGCCATCCCGCCAGCGCTCGCCGCCGGCGCGGCGACCTGGACGTTCGGGCCGCGGCTGGTGGCGCTGATCCTGCCGGATCACGCGGCGGCCGCGATCGGCGGCGCCTGGATCGCGATCGCAGCGCCTTCGATCGTGCTCCTGGCGGTCACTCTCCCGATCAACGCCGTGTGGATGGGGTCCGGCCGCCCAGCGATCGCCATGGCGGTGACGGCGCTGAGCGCGCCGTTGCAGATCGCGCTGACGCTGCTGTTCGTGCTGGGCGCGGGGCCGATCCCCAGCCTTGGCGCCCCGGGCGCGGCGCTGGCGATGGACGCGACCATGCTGGCCGCGGCCGTCGTGCAGGTTGCATTGGCGCTGCGCCTCGTTCCCGGCTTCCTGCGGGTCCGTCCGCGCGACGGCGCGGTAGCGGAGATCGTCGCCATCGGCTGGCCGATCAGCGCGCAGCAGAGCCTGCTGCAGGTGGCGTTGATGGGCGTGTTCGCCATCGTCGCGCAGCTGGGCGCGGCGTCCGCGGCGATCATCAACGTGCTGCTGACCCTGACCTCTGTCCCGACTCAGACTGGAACCGCGCTCGGCGTCGCCGCCGCCACTCTGGCCGGGCAGGCGCTCGGCCGCGGCGAGTCTCACGAGGCGCGAGCCTGGGGCTGGCGCACGACACTCGTCGCGGTCGCGGTGACGGCGCCCATGGGGCTGGCGCTGGCGCTGGCGCCGCGGACGCTGCTCGGCCTGTTCCTCCACGATCCGGCGACGCTCTCGATGGCCATCCTGCCGGCGCGCATCGTGGGCGCGGGGATCGCCCTCAATACCGCGGCGATCGTGATGGGGTTCGTCTTCCGAGGCGCCGGCGCGACCAAGGTCGCCGCCGCCGTGCCGTTCGTCAGCCTGTGGCTGCTCCAGTTGCCGCTGATGGCCTGGATTGGGCTCGGCCTCCATCAGGGGCTGATCGGCGTCATCGCCGTGCAGACCGCGGTGGTGACCGGCGACGTGCTGGTGCTGGCGGCGATCTGGGCCGGAGCGTCCTGGACAGGGGTCTGGATCGAGACGGCTGACGCTCCGGCGCCCATCCCGACGGCGTTGCGCCGGATCGCCATCCTGGGCGGCGGCGGCGCGGGCAAGTCGACGCTGGCGCGGCGGCTCGGCGAGGCGCTGGGCCTGCCGGTGATCCATCTCGATCGATTGGTCTTTGGACCGGGCTGGACACGCCGCGGACCCGATGCGCTGCGCGCCGACCTGGTCCGGGCGCTCGAGACGGACGGCTGGGTCGTCGAAGGGACCTACGCCGAGGCCAGCGAGATCACCCTCCCCGCCGCCGACCTCGTGCTTTGGCTGGACCAGCCGGCATGGCGCCGACTGTTCCGCGCCTGGCGCAAGACAGTCGTCCACCGGGACCGCCCGCGCGCCGACCGCCCCGACGGGTGCGAAGAAGGCTTCGGCTGGCGCTACGCCTGGACCGTGCTCAGTTTCGGCGCCTGGTCGCCCCGCCTCGCCGCCCAGCTCGACGCCATGGCCGGCGGACGGGTGCGGCGTGTCCGCGGCGACGCCGCGGCGCGGCGCGTCTTCGCGGAGATTACGAGCCGTCCGGCGCGGGATCGATCCCCCGTCCCGCGTGACGGTGTGAATTAGGAACGACACGCGGCGCGTCTTCGCGGAGATTACGAGCCGTCCGGCGCGGGATCGATCCCCCGTCCTACGTGACGGTCTGAATTAGGAACGACCTGCCGGGCGCGCCGACGTTCCGGCCGCGCCGTCGCCCAGCAGGCGATCTCGCCGAAGGTCCGCGGGCGTGATCGGACCGGCGCCGACCAGCCCTAGATCGTCGCCCGGCGCCCCGCCCAGGGCGCGGCGCGCTCCAGCTGGCCGGCGAGGCTGAGCAGCAGCGCCTCCTCGCCGTTGCGGGCCGCGAACTGGACGCCGATCGGCAGGCCATCGGCGCTCATTCCAAGCGGGATGGAAGCGGCCGGCTGGCCGGTGACGTTGAAGACCTGGGTGTTTGGCATGAAGGCGAAGAGCCGGCGGGCGTAGCCTTCCAGGTCCAGCGGTTCGCCGTGCAGCGCGCCCACCGGGATCGCCGTCGAGCCAAGGGTCGACATGATCAGGATGTCGTAGGTCTGGAAGAACGCCGCCATGGCGCGG
>DATJRL010000380.1:0-5084 GCA_035504785.1 Caulobacteraceae bacterium | reverse complement strand
GCCGTGACCGCGATCAACGCCGCGCACAACGCCAATTCCGCCGTACCGGCGCCTCAAACCCTCACCGGACGCAACACCGGCCTCGACCTGCCCACCATCATCGGCGACTTCACCGGCGCCACAAACATCGCCGTTGTCGATTCGAGCGGCAACCTGCAACAGCAGGTCGCGATCAACTTCTCGGCCGGCACGATGAGCGTCAATGGCGGCGCGGCGACCGCCTTCACCCCCGCGACGTTCCTGACTTCGCTCAACACGGCTCTGGGCGGCGCGGCGACCGCCAGCTTCAGCAACGGCGCCTTGAGCCTTAGCGCCACGACGGCGGGACAAGGGATTGCGATCCAGGACGACCCGACGACGCCCTCGCAGGACGGCGGCGAGGGGTTCAGTCAGTTCTTCGGCCTCAACGACCTCATCAGCTCGAACGAGATCACCAACTTCAACACCGGTCTGCAGCTGTCGGACGCCAACGGGTTCACGCCCGGCGGTCAGATCGTGCTGCAGCTCGCGAACGCCAGCGGCACGCCCCTGAGCCAGGTCACGGTGACGGTCCCGCCCGCGGGTTCGCCGACCATGCAGGATCTGCTCGACGCCCTCAACTCGCCGACGAGCGGCGTCGGGCAATACGGGGCCTTCAGCCTGAACTCCGACGGCGCGATGACGTTCACGCCGACCACGCCTGGCGCCTCGGTCTCGGTGGTGACGGATACAACGCAGCGCGGCCCCGGGGGCCCCTCGATCAGCCAGCTCTTCGGCATCGGCCAGGCGCAGCAAGCCAGCACCGCCACCGCTTACTCGATTCGGTCCGACATCGCGGCCAACCCGATGAACATGGCGCTGGCCACGCTCAACCTGCCCGCGGCCGCCGCGGGAGAGCCGGTGTTGTCGGTCGGTGACGGCTCCGGCGCCACGGCCCTGTCAAACGCCGCGAACGCCCAACTGAATTTCCCCGCCGCGGGCGGCATGGGAGCGGCCACCACCACGGTCACGCAGTATGCGGCGAATCTGGGGGGAGACCTCGGCCAACAGTCCAGCGCCGCGCAGTCCGCGAGCACGGCCGCCACGACGCTGCAGAACGAGACCCAGACCCAGCTTCAATCGGTCGAGGGGGTGAACCTTGACCAGCAGCTCGTGAACCTCACCACCTACCAGCAGGCCTACAGCGCCTCGGCCCGTCTCATTCAAGCAAGTAAGGACATGATCGACACCCTGCTCGACATGATTACGTGATGATGGACAGCATCTCGACGGCAAGCGCCTATCAATCGGTGCTCAACAACCTGATGACGGCGCAGGCGGCTCAAACCGCCGCCGGCGACCAACTGTCATCCAGCGAAAAATCCACGGACCTCATGGGGTACGGCGCCCAGTCGGAAACCCTGTTGGCGATGCAGGCGACCAACGCACAGGTGACGGGCTGGCTCAGCGATACGACAGCGGTCGGCGCGAAGCTGTCGACCCAGGACTCCGCGCTCAACGAGGTCGCGAGCGGCGCCGGAAGCGCGGTGCAGGCCATCACGCAAGCCTTGGGCTCCGGCAACGGCAGCGCCTTGATGCAGTCGTTGCAGGACGCCTTCAGCAGCGCCGTGGAAGGGCTGAACACCACCTATAACGGCGAGTACCTCTTCGCCGGCGGCCAGGTCGACACGCAGCCGGTGAGCGCGACCAGCCTCGCCCAACTGACGTCCGGCGCGCCGATCTCCAGCTTCTTCAACAATGATCAGTTGCAGACGACCAGCCAGATCAACCAGAACACAACCATCCCGACAGGATTCCTGGCCAGCCAGGTCGGCACGCCGCTCTTCACGGCGTTCCAGTCGGTCGAGGCGTACGTCCAGGCGAACGGCGGGTTCAGCAACCCCCTGACCACGGCGCAGAGCCAGTTCCTCACCCAGCAGCTCACCGTGTTTCAGAGCGCGCAGACCGGCCTCACCAACGTGGTCGCCCAGAACGGGCTTTTGCAGAGCGAAACGACCGATGCGCAGACCGACCTGAACTCCCGCCAGGCGATGCTGCAAGGCCTCATCAGCAACATCACCTCCGCCGACTTGCCGCAGGCGAGCGCCAACCTGCAACAGGCCCAGCTCGCCGTTCAGGCGGCCGGCCAGGTGTTCCAGTCCCTGAACTCGACGTCGCTGCTCAGCACGTTGATCTCGTCCAACACCATCGCCTGACGCATTCGGCTGGGAGGCGGCGCGCCGTCGCCTCGCTTTTGCGCCCCCGGCGGACTACATGCGCTGCGCATGCCTTCCGCCGCCACCCTCGTCGAACCCGCCGAAAGCGCCGCGCACGCCGCGGTGGCTCTGCCGGCCGGCGCGCGCGTGCTGGCGGCGATGTCCGGGGGCGTGGACTCGACGGTGACCGCGGCCCTGCTGAAGCGCGCCGGCTACGACGTCGTCGGGGTCACGCTGCAGCTCTACGACCACGGCGCGGCCATCCAGCGCAAAGGCGCCTGCTGCGCCGGTCAGGATATCCACGACGCGCGCACCGCCGCCGCGGCGATCGGGATTCCGCACTACGTGCTCGACTACGAGAGCCGCTTCCGCGCCCAGGTGATGGAGGAGTTCGCCGACGCCTACCTGCGCGGCGAAACGCCGGTCCCCTGCATCCGCTGCAACCAGACGGTCAAGTTCCAGGACCTGGCCGAGGTGGCCCGCGAGCTGGGAGCGGCGGCGCTCGCGACCGGCCACTACGTCCAACGGGTCGAAGGGCCAGGCGGGCCGCGGCTGCACCGCGCCGTCGATCCCGCGCGCGACCAGAGCTACTTCCTCTTCGCCACCACGCGCGATCAGCTGGAGTTCCTGCGCTTTCCCCTCGGCGGCCTGGAAAAGCCGGTCGTGCGCCGGCTGGCCGCTGAGCTCGGCCTCGCCGTCGCCGACAAGCCCGACAGCCAGGACATCTGTTTCGTCCCCGAGGGCCGCTACACCACGATCGTCGATCGCCTGCGCCCGCAAGGCGCGCTCGCCGGCGACATCGTCCACCTGGATGGCAGGGTGCTCGGCCGCCACGAGGGCGTAACGCGCTACACCATCGGCCAGCGGAGGGGCCTCAACGTCGCGGTCGGCGAGCCGCTGTTCGTGGTGAAGATCGACGCCGACCGCCGGGAGGTGATCGTCGGACCGCGCGAAGCGTTGCTGACGGGCGCCCTGACGCTCAAGGAAACCAACTGGCTGGGCGACGAAGCGAGCCTCGAAGCCGCCGCCGTCGCCGGAGCGCCGGTGCTGGCGAGAGTCCGATCCACGCGCGAGCCCATGCCAGGCCGCCTCTCAATGATCGCGGGCGTCGCGGGCGTCGTGTTCGACGCGCCCGAGGAAGGCGTCGCGCCCGGCCAGGCCTGCGCGCTCTACGACCCGGCCGCGCCCTCGCGCGTGCTGGGCGGCGGCTTCATCGCCAGCGCGGGCTGACGCTTCAAGAAGCCTTGGCCGCGGCCTGGAAGTCCGGGTCGGACAACAGCACGCCAACCAGCTTCGGGAACAGCCCCGCGTAGTGATTGAAGGCGTCGGGCACGGCGACGTCCGCCAGGTATTCCCAGCCCCAGCTTGCATCCACCGAGAGTTCCTTGGTGAACACCTGCCGGCCATTGCGGGAGAGCGTAAAGCGCGCCGACAGCTTGGCGTTCGGGGCGCTCAGACTGACCAGCTTGGTGTCGGTGATCACGCCGGACACCTGCAGCGGCGAGGCCGGATCGAACCGTCCGGCGCCCTTCAGCTCCGCCCGAAGCGTGTCGCCAAGGTATTTGGCGAAGGAGCCTTCCGGGGCGGAGTCGATGCCGCCGCGCGCCTGGATGGTCTTGTCCATGTCGGTGGGCCGGCCTGGCCCCGGCGTGAAAACGCCGACGCTCAGAGACGGCAGGACGCTGGCGCGGATCGCCTGGATGTTATCCAGGCTCGGCTGTGGAGCGGAGAGCGGCGCGACGGCGCACCCGGCGAGGCCGAGCGTCGCCAGCGCGGCGAGGACGACGCGGGCCTTCATGGGTTCGCCGCCGGGTTGCCGGACGCCGCGGCCGGAGCCGAACTCGGCGTCGCCAAACCTTGCCCCGCCGCACTCTGCGACGCCGGCGGCGTCGTGTCGGGCGAAGCGGTCGGTCCTGGCGACGAACCGCCGGCCTGCGCGGCGGGCGAGGATGACGCGGCCGCCTCCGATGCGGCGGGCGGCGGGGCTTGGGAGGCGGCGGACGCCCCGAGGAATCCGGGATCCTTCGCCACTTCGTTCAGGGGGTTGGACACGATCTGCCGGACCATCGTGTAGATGGCTTCATTGACGCCGCCGATCTTCACGGCGTTGGGCGGCGGACTGTTGATGATGCCCATCTGTACGATCAGGGCGTGTCGGGCGGTTCGCTCGATCTTTGGCGCGGTCGGGCTCGCGACGTAGTCGACCGTACACAGGTAGTGGTCTGCAATGTTGCTGCCCACGACGAAGAACGTGGCGCCGGTGATCACGCCTTTGCCCTCGGCGTCGGACATGTCCTTGGGCGAAGCGATGTCGTTGATCGAGATGCTCAGAATGGCGCCATTGGGAACCGCGTCGTCGCTGATCGAAGAAAACAGGCCGCTCGCCTTTACCGTGTCGATCACCTTCTGCTTGAGCAGCTTGGTCGCCCGCGCGTTCGGGGCGCCCTTGGTCTGGAATTGGAAGATGAGTTGCACCGGCTGAGGGGCGGCGACCACCACTTTGTCCTCGGGCTTGAGGTCGGTGATGCTGTCGGAGATGTAGGCGGCGGCCGAGGCCGCTGAGGCGATCGCGGCTAGAGCCAACGCCACCGAGAGGCGCGCGAACCAACGTCGCGCAGCCGCGAAAGGCCCGCTCGCGGCGGACGGCCGTCTTATATGCATGTCACCCCCCAGTTTCATTGCCGCCAGCTTGGCCGCATTCGAAAGCTCGCGCAATGCGCCGAACGGCGACAACCGCCGCGCGTCGCGGGCGCCCAAGCGGCCGCAAGTCGGCTAAAGCGCGCGACCACTCACAGCTTCGTCGGATCGCCCCGTTCCTTGACCACTCCCAACACCGCCCCGGTCACCGTGCTCTGCATGAAGTGGGGGACGAAGTACGTCCCTGACTATGTGAATCGGCTCTACGCCATG
>DATJRL010000379.1:0-3977 GCA_035504785.1 Caulobacteraceae bacterium | reverse complement strand
CGCATACCGTTTCCTCGGTCCCGACGATGAGACCTGGATCAGCGGCAGGGTGCTGGAGCTGACGCCGGAGGGCTCACTGATCCTGTCCTGGATGGAGGAGGACCGAGGCTGGGTGCATCCCGGCCGGTTGGTCATCACCCTGGCGCCCACGCCCGCCGGCACGCACGTTACCCTGGCTCACGACGGCTTCGCAGGGATTGGCAAGCCTGGCTGGCCTGGAACGGTGCAAGGTTACGAACGTGGCGCCGACCGCCACAAGATACTCCAGAGACTGGCCGACCTGGCGACCTCGGGCGTCGAAGCCTAACGCCGGCAATGATCCTTTCCGGCGATGATATGTTCCGGACGCTGGCCGAACCCACGCGCCGGCGAATCCTAGATCTCCTAGCCGAGCGTGGTCCGCTGACCGTCAATCAACTGGCCGCCGAGTTCCCGGGCCTAGTGGCGTCGGGTATTTCTAAGCATCTGATGGGACTGCGGGCGGCGGGCCTCGTTCACGCGACGCGCCAGGGACGACAGCGCCTCTACCGCGTCAATGCTTACGCCATGGCCGAGGCGTTGGCGCCGTGGCTCGCGAAATACGAACCCGTTTGGTCCGCCGCCCTCGAACGGCTACGCGATCTCGCTGAGGGCGGAAGTCCACTTGCCGATCGAAGCATGAGCGTTAGCCGCCGGCGCCGCTCGACGCGAAAGCGGACTTTTTGAACACAAGCCACCCAGAGCCGAGCCTCGGCTCATCATGAGATCAGGCGCGCCAGGGTCATGCGCGCCATGCGATTGACTCGCTGGATGCGATCAGCCGAAGCTCCTCAGAAGAGAGCGAGCGCGCTGTGGGGACGCCGTTTTCTGCGCGCTCGCCTCCAAAACTTCCTGGGGGTCCAAGGCATGATCACCAAGTGGTTCTTGACCTTGGTCGCCGGGTGCTGCGTCGGCGTCGGGGGTCTAACTGTGACGCTCGCTGACGCACCCGCGGGGCCGCGCTCGGCGACGGCCGCTTCCGCCGCGCCCGGCTGGGATCGCCAAGCCGCGGCGCGCTATCTCGATAGCCGCGAGGTCTGGTGGCAGTCATGGGACCGCCCGCACAAGGACCGGGACACGCTCTGCATCTCCTGCCACACCCAGGCGACCTACGGGTTGGCGCGTCCGATCCTGCGTCAGGACCTGGGCGAGCCTGCGCCCACCGGCGCGGAGCAGGTGATGCTGGCCAGCATCGAGAAGCGGGTGCGCCAGTGGAGCCTGATGCAACCGTTCTACAGCGACATCGTTTCCGGCGCCGGCAAGGAAGTCGAATCCCACAACGCCGAGTCGGTGCTCAACGCCTTCATCCTCACCGGCTATGACGCGCGACAGGGACACTTGCGCGACATCACCCGCACGGCTTTCGACAACGCTTGGGCGCTGCAGTCGAAGGATGGCCCGGACGCCGGCGCGTGGGTCTGGCAGAACTTTGGCCTGGCGCCCTGGGAATCGAAAGAGTCCCAGTACCACTGGGCCGCGCTTATGGCGGTGACCGTCGCCAAGGCGCCGGACCACTATCGCGACGACCCGAAGATCGCGACGAATCTCGCGGCGCTCACCGGCTATCTACGCAGTCACTACGAAAACCAGCCGCTGCTCAACAAGGTCGTGGCGCTCTGGGCCTCCGCCTCGTTCCCCGACGTGATGAACGCCGCTGAGCGCGCTCGACTGATCGACGAACTGGGCCGTCTGCAACATGCGGACGGCGGCTGGTGCCTGACCGACCTCGGCCCCTGGACGCGCGTCGACAAGTCTCCCGCCCCAACGGCCTCGGACGGGTACGCCACCGCGGTCGTCGTGCTGGTGCTCGAAGAGATCGGCGAGCACCCCAATCCGCACGTGGCGCGCGGCGTCGCCTGGCTCGTGGCCAATCAGGACAAGGCGACTGGCGCCTGGACCTCCCCGTCGGCCAACAAGGCCCGAGATCCCAAGTCGGAAGCCGGTCCGTTCATGAGCGATGCGGCCACCAGCTATGCTGTCGTGGCGCTCGAGGAGTGGCGATGAGACGCGGTCTCGAGGATTGGCTCTGAGGCGACTTCGGCGGCAGCGCCGTTTCCAAGCAGTCCCTCCCAGCGACTGACGACGACGGCGGCGACGGAGTTGCCGACCACGTTGGTGGCGCTGCGACCCATGTCCAGCAGGTGGTCGACGCCGAGGACGAGCAGCAGGCCGGCTTCCGGCAGGTGGAAGTAGGGGAGGGTCGCCGCGATGACCACGAGCGACGCCCGCGGCACGCCCGCCATGCCCTTGGAGGTGACCATGAGCAGCAGCAGCATCGTCACCTGTTGCCCCAGGCTCAGGTGGATCGAATAGGCCTGCGCGATGAACAGGGTCGCGAAGGTGCAGTACATCATCGACCCGTCGAGGTTGAACGAGTAGCCGAGCGGCAGGACGAAGCTGACGATGCGCCGCGGCGCGCCGAAGGCCTGCAGGCCGTCCAGGATCAGGGGATAGGCCGCTTCGGAGGTGGCGGTCGAGAACGCGACCAGCATCGGCGCCTGCATGCCGCGCACGAGGGCGCCGATCCGCCGGCCGACGGCCAGCGTCGCCGCTCCGATCAACAACGCCCACAGCAGCACCAGGCCCAGATAGAACTCGCCGACGAACTTGGCGTAGCTGATCAGCACGCCCGCGCCTTGCGTGGCGACGGTGGCGGCCAGCGCCGCGAAGATGGCGAACGGCGCGGTCAGCATCACGTAGCCGGTGACCTTGAGCATGACCGCGGCCAGTTGCTCGGCGCCCTGCAGCAGCAACGGCGCGCGCCCCTCCAGCGCCGAGATCGCCGAGCCGACGAACACCGAGAACACCACGATCTGCAGAATCTCGTTGCGGGCCATGGCGTCCATGATCGACGTCGGCACGAGGTGGCTGACGAAGTCCTTCAGCGTGAACGCGCCGGCGTCGACGCTGGCGGCCGGCGCGGCTTCGTGCGGAAGCGACATGCCCGTCCCAGGGTGCAGCCACTGGACGAGCGCCAGCCCGAGCGTCAGCGAGACCACGCCGGCGCCGACGAACCACCCCAGCGTCTTGACGCCGACCCGGCCGATGGAGGCGGCGTCCTCCATGTGCGCGATGCCGACGACCAGGGTCGAAAACACCAGCGGCGCGATGATCATCTTGATCAGGCGCAGGAACAGGTCGGTGACGATCGAGAGGTTCCCGGCGACGTCCCTGGCCGAGGCCGGCGAGAGCCACGCGTTGAGCCCCAGTCCGGTCAGCACGCCCAGGGCCATCGCAGCGGAAACGAACAGTCCAAATCGACGCGGCATCGGCCCGCTCTCCCTACGCGAAGCCTGACCGCCGGCGCCGCCCCCGCGCCACACCACATCGGCGCCCCCCGCTCGCGTCAAGGCGCGGGCCACGCGGCCGGGGCAGGGCGGCTGTCATCGGCGCAATTTGTGGCAGACGGCGCTAGCGCGGCATCGACTGGGCGAAGGCGGCGCAATCAAGGACGTCGCCCTTCCACGTCCCGCCCCGGATGGTCTGCGAGGCGTCCACGGTCAGGCGAAGCATGCACCCGCGAACGACGCCCGAAGGCGGTCCGCTCGCGGTGTCATACACCGGAGCGCTGCCAACGCTGCCGGAGAAGGTTCCGACCGGCGACGGATCGCGCCTGACGGCGACGACCTTCCAGGTGTAAACAGTCCCGGTTGACCCCGGCAGGCGGGTCTGCGGGTAGCCGAAACGCTGCACGGCGACCTGGACGTTCTGACCGACCAACCGTCCGAGCCCCTGCTCCATCCGCTGGCTGACACAGCCGCTCGACGCGACCGCGGCGAGCGCCAGCGCTATCGACCGGTCGAGACGGCGCTCCATCATCCGGCCTCGTCCGACGGCCCACGCGGCGACCACCGCGCCGCCCAGGCGGTGACGCCGACGTCGGCGGTTACGTTGCCGATCGTGCGGGAGAAATCGGGCAGCGTCTCCATGGGCAGCAACAGGGGCAACAGGTAAAGCGG
>DATJRL010000378.1:0-2560 GCA_035504785.1 Caulobacteraceae bacterium | reverse complement strand
GGGCAACCTCGCCTCGCTGGAACTGGCCGGGCTCGTAGGCGACGCCGCGCCTCAGCGAGCCGGCGACCGCGCTCGGATCGGCGAAGTCGGGCGAGATGGCGGACGCATCGCGCATGTAGCTCTCGTACGCCGCCGCGTCGCGGATGAAGCGCTCGGAAAGCCCCACGGCCGGCATCGGCGGCGGCACGGGCGGGGGTGGTGGAGCCTCGACTGGCGGCGGCTTCTTCGGTCTGGCGGCCAGGTCGCCCCCGTCGAAGCCCAGGCTCACGGCGATGACGCTGACGAAGAGTGCGAGAAATCCGGCGGGCTTCATCCGCGTACAAGCCTTGCAACAACGACTCAGCGCGACTTCTAGCATGCGTCGGACGAGATTGTGGCGCGCGTCCGGGGGAAGCGGCTGGACGCGTTAGGGGCCGGACGAGGGGGCATGCGCCGCGGCGGACCTCTCCACCGCTTCGGGGCGCCCCCTCCCCCTGCGGGTGAGGAGATGCGTGCGCCGCTCAGTCGAAGAGCTTGGAGACCGACTCCTCGTTGGCGATTCGACGTATCGCCTCGCCGATCAGGCTGGCGCAGCTGACCTGGCGGATCTTGGCGCAGGCGGCGACGGCGTCGGTCGCTTCGATCGAATCGGTGGTGACCAGCTCGGTGAGCACGGAGTTCGCCACGCGCTCCACCGCCCCGCCCGAGAGCACGCCGTGGGTGACGTAGGCGGAGACGCTGGTCGCGCCGGACGTCACCAGCGCCTCGGCGGCGTTGCAGAGCGTGCCGGCGGAATCGACGATGTCGTCGAACATCACGCAGCGGCGGTCCCTAACGTCGCCGATGATGTTCATCACTTCCGAAACGCCGGGCCCGGACCGGCGCTTGTCGACAATGGCGAGATCGGCGTTCAAGCGCTCGGCCAGGCTGCGGGCGCGCGCCACGCCGCCGACGTCGGGCGAAACGATCATCAACTCGCCGACGTTGCGTTCGCGCTGGCGGATGTCGCCGGCCATCAGGGGCGTCGCCAGCAGGTTGTCGGTGGGGATGTCGAAGAAGCCTTGGATCTGCCCGGAGTGCATGTCCATGGTCAGCACCCGGTCGGCGCCGGCGCGGGTGATCAGGTTGGCCACCAGCTTGGCCGAGATCGGGGTGCGGCCGCCGGTCTTCCGGTCCTGCCGGGCGTAGCCGAAGTAGGGCATCACCGCGGTGATCCGCCGCGCCGAGGCCCGCGCCAGGGCGTCGATGCAGATGAGGAGCTCCATCAGGTTGTCGTTGGCCGGGTAGCTGGTGGACTGGACGACGAACACGTCCTCGCCGCGCACGTTCTCCTCGATGACGACGAACACTTCGTTGTCGGCGAAACGGCGGATGTTGGCCTTGGTGAGCGGGACGTCGAGGACGCGGGCGATGGCGGCGGAGAGTCGGCTGTTGGAGTTGCCGGCCAGCAGCTTCATCGTTCGACCCCGGAGAATGGCGCGCCCGCCCGGCTTCTAGCAGCGCCGGCGGGTGGAACAAGTGCGACTAGCTCGTCAACACGATCGCCGAGAGCAGTCGCCCATAGTCGCGCTCGCCGCGATGCACGGCGCGCCGGTTCGAAAAGAACAAGTCCGGCTCGGCGTAGGTGTCGCGGCCGATCCACTCGGCCCGCGCGACGCCGGCCTCGGCAAGTCGCGCGAGGACGTAGGCGGGGAGGTCGAAGAGGCGCTTGTCCGGGCTTGCCCCCGGAGCGAAGAACCGCGCGTTGGTCGGATCGGCGGCGACGAAGGCCGCCAGGAACTCCAGTCCAACCTCGTAAGACGCCGGCCCGATGCAGGGACCGATCGCGGCGAGCATCCGCGACGGATCGGCGCCCAGCTCGGCCATCCGCGCTACCGCCGCGCCGACGATGCCGGCGAGGGCGCCGCGCCAGCCGGCGTGGACGGCGGCGACAACCCGGGCCCCCGGATCGGCGAGGAGCACTGGCGCGCAATCGGCGGCGAGCGCGCCAAGCAGCAGGCCGGGCGATGTTGTGACCGCGGCATCGGCTTCCGGCGCCGCGCCGGGCCAAGCCGCCGCCGCATGGACGGCTCTGGCGGAGTGCACCTGGTAGCAGGTGACGAGCGCGCCGGAGCCCAGCGAGGCGGCGGCCCGAAGGCGATTTTCGAGGACGTGGACCGGGTCATCGTTGGAGCCGACGCCGACGTTGAGGCTGGCGTAGAGCCCCTCGGAGACGCCGCCCTGGCGGGTGAAAAAGGCGTGGCGCACGCCGGCGACCTCAGCCAGCAGGGGCGAGGTGAGGATCGGGACCTCGGTCATCCGCGTTCCTCGAGGTCGTTGGCCTCGAACGCAGGAGGCGGCGCGCCGGCCCAGATCGCCGCGGCCTTGAAGAGGTCGCCCATCTGGTCCGCGCCAACGAGGCGGTTCAGCTGTCGGGCGATGGATGCGGCTTTGTCGGGCTGGGCGGCCGCAAGTCGCTCGGCGCGGGCTTCGATGCCGAGGCGGCGCAAAAGCTCGCTCTGCGTCGACAGGGCCGCCCGGGCGCCGGCCTCGTGCGCCACCTCGAGCACGGCGGCGAAGTCGGCGTGGACAGTGAGGTCCG
>DATJRL010000377.1:0-2839 GCA_035504785.1 Caulobacteraceae bacterium | reverse complement strand
TCATCGGTCCCCCCGGTCGATTCAGCCCAGGGTTGAGAGACCACGCAGTCTTCAGTGTGCGCAAGAGTTCAGAAGGTGAAAGTTCGTCAGCACCACCGCTCGCAGGGCCACTCGTAGTCGCGAGCGCCGCCGTCGTCGAAGAGCTGGGCGAGGACGTAGGCGTAGACTCGGTCCATGTGGAAGACAGTCCAGGTCTTCTCCCAGCCCCGCCGAGCCATGGCCCTGGCGCGGGCGTCGTCGGCGATGAGCCGGCGGACAGCGGCGGCGAGGTCGGCGAGCTCGTCGTAGAACACCGCCTCTGACGGGTCGTAGAACCGATCGAAACCCGAGCGGCGGTCGAGGCAGACGGCCAGGCCCCAGCCGAAGAAATGCGCCATGCGGTCGGAGGCGTAGAGCGGCAAGTTGGACCGACGCGACAGCGACCAGCCGATCCGCGCCGACTGCAGGGCGTCGAAATAGGCCGCTCCGCGCGCCGGCGGTTCGTCCCCGACGCCCGGCGCCAGCAGGCGAAGGCCCGGAACGTCCGACTTGAGCAGGGCGGTCGCCAGCGCCGGCTCCAGAAGCCTCGATCCGACGTCGCGCGGCTCCTCGTCCGTGGCCGGGAAGAGGAGATCGAAATCCGGCGCATCGTTCTCGAAGGCTCGCCCGGTCTCGACGGCGGGATCGACCGGATTGGGCAGGAAGGCGGCGAAGGCGTTCGCTGCGACGTGCTCGGCAAGGCCCGGCTCGGCCGTGGTCACGAAGAGCGCGTCGGCGACGCCCTTTCGCGCCGAGAGACGCTTCCAATTCTTCGGCGTCCAGATCGGGTCGATGTTGATGTCCGCGATGGTCACGCCCGGCGAGAGCCGGCGCGCTTGCGCCAGGGCCTCGTTGGAGATGTCGTCGGCGAAGTGCAGGAGGATGAGGTCGGGACGAAGCTCGTCGACCACCTGCAGGAAGCGGCGGTCGGCCGTGCGGCCGCCCAGCGAACGCAGGCCAAGTGGCGCAGCGGCGCGGGCGACGGCCCGGTCGGAGAACTCCACGACGAGGTCGTTCGCCCGTACCGCCGCGTGGCTGAACTTGCGGCGGATGTCGAACAAGGAGAGGTTCGCCGTGTGCTGCTCGGCGCCGGTCATCCAGTGGAAGTCGCCGACGTTGAGCAGTCTCATCTCGCCCGCCTGAATCGTTCAGGTCACGTTTGGAGAGGATCGCGAGCGTGGGCGTCAAGCTGTTCGACGGAGCCGAAGGCCGCTGCAGCTGGGCCAATCCGGCCGACGCCCTCTACGTCGCCTATCACGACGAGGAATGGGGCGTGCCAGAATACGACGCGCGCGCCCTGTGGGAGAAGCTGGTGCTCGACGGCTTCCAGGCCGGCCTTGCCTGGATAACGATCCTTCGCAAGCGCGAGTCGATGCGCGAGGCCTTCGCCGGTTTCGACCCCGAGATCGTCGCCCGCTTCGAAGAGGAAGACCGCGCGCGGCTGATGGCCAATCCGGGGATCATCCGCTCGGGCGCCAAGATCGACGCGGCGATCCGCGGTGCGCGCATCTTTCTGGACATGCGGGAGGCGGGCGAGGACTTCTCGGCCTGGCTCTGGGACATCGCCGGCGGCGCGCCCGTGCAGAATCGCTGGACCAGCATCTCCCAGGTGCCCGCCGCGACACCGGTCGCCGAGAAGATGGCCAGGGCGCTGAAGAGTCGCGGATTTTCCTTTTGCGGCCCGATTATCGTCTATGCCTTCATGCAAGCCGTCGGCATGGTGAACGATCACCTGACAGACTGCTTCCGCCACCCGGAGATCGAGCGCCTCGCCCATGCCCACGCGTGAGTCCGGCCCCGACTTGCTGCTCGAGCGCGCCTGCCCGACGCCCGTGTGCGGCGTCGACGAGGCGGGCCGCGGACCCTGGGCCGGCCCGGTCTCCGCCGCGGCGGTGATCCTCAATCCCCGCCGACGGCTGGATGGGCTCAACGATTCAAAGGTGCTCTCAGCCAAGCAGCGCGAGGCGCTGGAGCCGCAGATCAAGGCCAAGGCCGTGGCCTGGGGCGTCGGTTTCGCCACGGTCGAGGAGATCGCCTCGGTCAACATCCTGCAGGCGACGGGCCTGGCCATGCTGCGCGCGGTGCAGGCGCTGGCGGTGCAGCCGGTGTTCGCCCTGGTGGACGGGAACTACGCCTTCGACCTGCCCTGCCCGGTGAAGACCGTGGTCAAGGGCGACTCGATCTCCGCCTCCATCGCGGCGGCCTCGATCCTGGCCAAGGTCGCCCGCGACCGGCTGATGCACGAGATGGACGCCGCCTACCCCGGCTACGGATTCGCCAGCCACAAGGGGTACCGCGCCCCCATCCACGCGCGCGCCCTCCTCGACATGGGCCCCTGCGCCATCCACCGCATGAGCTGGGCCCCCGTCCGACTCGCTCTGATGGGCAAGGACCCGATGCAGGCCTGGGCGGAGGAGGACGAGGCCTGAGACTTCGCGCCCTCTAAATCCGCGTGGCGCGGCCGGCCCAGAAGGGTTCGCGGAGTTTGCGCTTGAAGATCTTGCCCGAGTCCTCGCGCGGCAGGTCGGCGGCGAAGTCGATGCGGCGGGGGATTTTGTAGCCGGCGAGACTCTGGCGAAGGGCGGCCTTGAGCGCCGCCTCGTCCGCGTTCACGCCCGGCTGCGGCTGGACAACGGCGTGGATCGACTCGCCGAACTCCTCGTCGGGCACGCCGAATACGGCGCAGTCGGCCACCTCCGGCAGCTTGTGCAACTCGGCTTCGATCTCAGCGGGATAGATGTTCACCCCGCCTGAGATGATCATGTCGTTCTTGCGGTCGCACAGATAGAGGAAGCCGTCGGCGTCAAAGTAGCCGACGTCG
>DATJRL010000376.1:0-13597 GCA_035504785.1 Caulobacteraceae bacterium | reverse complement strand
AGGTGGCGCTCGCCCTCGGCATCGTCGGGATCATCGTCCTGCTGATCCTGCCGATCCCGGCGTTCATGCTCGACATGCTGCTGGCGATTTCGATCACCAGCGCGGTCCTCATCCTGATGACGTCGCTGCTGATCAAGAAGCCGCTGGAGTTCACGGCCTTCCCCACCGTCCTCTTGGTGGCGACGCTGTTCCGACTCGGCCTCAATATCGCTTCGACGCGGCTCATTCTCAGCCACGGGCACGAGGGCACCGACGGCGCCGGTCACATCATCCAGGCCCTCGGCGAACTGATGATGCACGGCAACTTCATCATCGGCGTCATCGTGTTTTCCATCCTGGTGATCGTGAACTTCGTCGTCGTCACCCGGGGCTCGTCGCGGATCGCCGAAGTGGCGGCGCGCTTCACTTTGGACTCGATGCCGGGCAAGCAGATGGCGATCGACGCCGATTTGTCGTCGGGCCTCATCGACCAGGAGGGCGCCAAGCTTCGGCGCAAGGAGCTGGAACAGGAGTCGACGTTCTTCGGCGCCATGGACGGCGCCTCGAAGTTCGTGCGCGGCGACGCCATGGCCGGCCTGCTGATCGTGGCGATCAACGTCGTCGGCGGCATCCTGATCGGCGTGGTCCAGCACAAGCTGCCGCTCCAGCAGGCCTTCTCGTCCTACACGATCATGAGCATCGGCGACGGCCTGGTCAGCCAGATCCCGGCGCTGGTGATCTCAATCGCCGCCGGCCTCTTGGTGTCCAAGTCGGGCGTCGAGGGCGCGGCGGACAAGGCCCTGGTCACGCAGCTGGCGATGAATCCGGTGAGCCTCGGCATGGTCTCGGCCGCCGCCGGAGTCATCGCGCTTATTCCCGGCATGCCCATCTTGCCGTTCGCCGGCCTGTCGCTGGGTGCGGGCGTCCTGGCGTGGCGCCGGTCGCAGGCGGCCCTGACGCCCGCGGCCGACACGGCCAAGGCGGCGGCCGCGGCCGGCGCGCCGACCGAGGAGCCGATCGCGGCGAGCCTCGCCATCGACGACGTCAAGATCGAGCTCGGCTACGGCCTCCTGCACCTGATCAACGACCTCGAGGGCCGCCGGCTCACGGATCAGATCAAGGCGCTGCGCAAGACCCTGGCGTCGGAATACGGCTTCGTCATGCCGCCGGTGCGCATCCTCGACAACATGCGCCTGCCCAACCAGGGCTATGCGATCCGTATCAAGGAGATGGAGATTGGAACGGGCGAGGTCCGGCTCAACAAGCTGATGGCCATGGACCCGCGTGGCGGCCAGGTGGAGCTGCCGGGCGAGCACGTGCGAGAGCCCGCCTTCGGCCTGCCGGCGACATGGATCGACGAGTCCGCCCGCGAGGAAGCCGCGTTCCGTGGCTACACGACGGTGGATCCGGCCACGGTGCTGACCACGCACCTTACCGAGATCCTCAAGGACAACATGGCCGACCTGCTCTCGTACGCCGAGGTGCAGAAGCTGCTGAAAGACCTCACCGCCGAGGAAAAGAAGCTGGTCGAGGACCTGATCCCGTCCGTCGCCACCGCCTCGACCGTGCAGCGCGTGCTTCAGACCCTGCTGCGCGAGCGGGTCTCGATCCGCGACCTGGCGACCATCCTGGAGGGCATCGCCGAAGCGGCCCCGCATACGAGTTCCCTCGTGCAGCTGGTCGAGCAGGTGCGCGGGCGTCTCGGCCGTCAGATCTGCTGGGCGAACCGCTCCGACGACGGCGCCCTGCCGATCGTCACGCTGTCGGCCGAGTGGGAAGCCGCCTTCTCGGAGGCGCTCATCGGGCAGGGCGAGGATCGGCAGTTGGCGCTGGCGCCGTCCAAGCTTCAGGAGTTCATCCGCCTCGTGCGCGAGACCTTCGAACGCGCGGCGCTCGCCGGGGAGTCGCCGGTGTTGCTGACCAGCCCGGCCGTGCGTCCATACATCCGCTCGATCGTCGAGCGCTTCCGCGGCCAGACCGTGGTGATGAGCCAGAACGAAATCCATCCCAGGGCCCGCTTGAAGACCGTCGGCTCTATCTAGACGTCGCAGCGCCCTATTTTCGCCGGTCGCGTCCCGCCCATGGGAACGCCGCCAGCTTTTGGCTGTTCATGTTTCGCTGGGGCAACAGAAGCGAAGTAGGGAGATCCCCATGCGTTCCACGTTGCGACCCCTGGCCGCCGGTCTGGTGCTGCTCACCGCCGGCGCAGCCGCGGCCCAGACGCCGTCCGCCGCCTCGCCCTCGTCCACCGCGTCTCCGTCGTCCACCGCGCCGTCGTCCGACGCCTCGTCGGCGAACGCCGCCTCTTCGGCCGGCCAGAACGCCAGCGCCACCGCTGGCGGCTTCACGGTCGGCGAGTCAGTCAAGGACAACACCGGCGCGACCATCGGCTCGATCTCGGCCCTCAATCCCGGGACCAACGGCGGCCAGATGGCGGTGATCAGGATGGGCTCGGACACCTTCCAGGTGCAGACCGATCGCCTCGCCTCGAACAACGGCGCGGCGATCATCAACCTGACCCAGGCCCAGATCACCGGCATGCTGCACAAGGGCGCGTCCTCGAGCTCGTCTTCGACCTCATCGCCTTCCAACTCACCGCCTTCTGGCTCGTCCGATTCGAGCGCGCCACCTCCGAAATGATCCCGTTCCGGGGGCTGGGAGGGTGGCTTTCCGGAGGCGTCCGAACCCTGCGCGAGATGGGTCCGACCCTGTGACGACGCGGGCCTGGCGGCTTGGCCGCGGCGCCATTGCCGCCGGCCTCGCGCACTGGTAGCCATGCCGCAAATTCAGCGGCGAGCGGCCGCGTCGGGGATCGCCAACCATGGGCCCAGCCAGGGGTGTCGCGCCGCGGGAGTCTCGCCACGGCTGGCTGTGGACCCTCCTGACGTTCGAGCGGATGATCACCGGGCCGGTGATCCATCTGGTCTACTGGGCCGGGCTCGGAGTGATCGTCATCGCGGCCTGCGGCGTCGTCGGGGCGTCGGTCGCCGTGGCGGTGCGTGAGCGCAGCCTGGAGACCGTGCTGCTGGCGATCCCGGCCATCATCGGCGGGCTGCTGATCGTCGCCGCCGGCGGTCTGTTGTGGCGGGCGTTTTGCGAGTTCTACGTGGTGGTGTTCCGCATCGGGGACGACCTGACCGCCCTGCGCCGCGTGGCCGAGGAGGAGCAGGCCCATGGCGCCGTCCCGCCGCCGGCGACCTTTCCGCCGCGATCCTGACGCGCTATGCGCGACGAGGCAGCGCGCGCTCCCAGGCCGCCGCGGCGGCCTTCGGCCGGTCCTGATCGTCGAACAGCAGCGGCGCGTCGTCGGCGTGCTCGCGGCGGAGCCACGACTGCGAGTCGCGCAGACCCCAGAAGCTGAAGTCGAAGCGCCGCGCCGCCGAAAGCGCGGCGTAGGCCGCGGCCGCTTCCGCATAGAGCGCCGCCTGCCGGCGCTCCCGGTCGCCGCCGGACGCGCGAGACAGCGAAACATCCATCTCGGAAATGCGGACCTTCAGGCCGAGGCTGGCGAGGTCCTTCAGGGCCGCCGTGATGGCGCCGGGGGCCAGGTCGGCGGCGACGTGCGTCTGGCTGCCGAGACCGGTCAACGGCGCGCCGGCGCGCAGCAGCGTCTCCGCCAGCTTCAGGAACGTCGCGCGCTTCCGCGGATTGCTCTCGAGGTTGTAATCGTTGAGGAACAGGGCCGCGCCCGGGTCGGCGGCGTGGGCGATCTGGTAGGCCAGACGCATGTGCTCGAGGGTCCCCAGGCGCTGGCTCCAGAGGCTGCTCCGCCAGCCGTCGCCATCCTCGGCCACCGCCTCGTTGACGACGTCCCAGGCGACGGCGCGACCCTTGTAGCGTCCCACCACGGCGGCGATGTAGGCGGCGTAGGCGTCGCGAAACGCGCCGCCGTCGAGGCGAGCGAAGGCGGCCGGCCCTTGGGCGTACCAGATGAGGGCGTGACCGAAGAAGCGCAGGCCGCGATCGCCGGCGAAAGCCGCGATCCGATCCGGCGCGTCGAAGCGATACGACCCGTCCGCCTGGACCACGTACTCCATCTTCAGCTCCCACTCGGGCGTGAGCTGCGAGACCTGGCGGGCGACAAAGCCGGCGAACGCCAAGTCGTCGAGCTGGCTGGAGGTGATGCACGTTCCGACCGGGAACGGCGCGACCCGTTTCAAAGGCGGCAAGTCGAGCGGCGCCGGCAAGCGTGGCTGCTGGCCGCCGGCGCGCCGGCCGCACGCGGCGAGCGCGATCGCCGAGCCGAGGAGCGCCCGGCGGGAGGCGCTCACCGGCGACCCGTGGCTCGGCGCAGGCCCATCTCGTCGAGCACCGCGTTGTCGCGCCGCGCGGCTTCGCGCCGGGCGACGGCGCGGGCGTTGTCCGCCACCTGCTCGTACTTCTTCAGAGTCTCGAACGCCTCGGCGATGGCGTCGCGCACCCCGGCCTCTTCGTTGGCGGTGAGTTCGAGCTCGCGTCGGACCAGCAGCTTGCGCCGGCGCAGGCCCTCGACGAACCCCTCGATGCGCCAGCCGGCCTCGGGGTCGGCGCGCGCCAGCGCCATCTCGGCCTCGCCCTCGGCGTCCAGCAGCGCCAGCTTCATTTCCGACCGCTGCCGGCGTTCGGCGACGTCGGCCAGGCGGGCCTGCAGCAGCTCCAATTCGAAGTTGGAGAGCTTGATCAGCTGGTCCGCCCACCTCATCCGGCGCGCTCCATTATGGCCTCGAGCCGCTCGAACGACTCGGCCATCGGGGTGAATTCGTCCTTGTCCTGGGCGAGGAAGGTCTCCAGGGCGGGATTCAGCTCAATGGCGCGATCCAGCTCGGGGTCCGCGCCGGAGCGGTAGGCGCCGATGCGGATCAGCTCCTCCATGTTGGCGTAGGCCGAGAGGCTGGCGCGCGCCTTCGCCACCACCTCTCGTTCCAGCGGGGTCTGGCAGCCCGGCAGGGTCCGGCTGACCGACTTGAGCACGTTGATCGCCGGGAAGCGTCCGCGCTCGGCGATGGTCCGTTCCATCACGATGTGGCCGTCGAGAATGCCGCGCACCGCATCGGCGATCGGCTCGTTGTGGTCGTCGCCGTCGACGAGCACAGTGAACAGACCGGTGATCGGACCGGCGACGGCGCCGTCGGGCCGGACCGGACCCGGGCCGGCGCGCTCCAGCAGCTTGGGCAGCTCCGAGAACACCGTCGGGGTGTAGCCCTTGGTGGTCGGCGGCTCGCCGGCGGCGAGCCCGATCTCGCGCTGCGCCATGGCGAAGCGGGTGATCGAGTCCATCAGGCACAGCACCTCGAGGTCCTGGTCGCGCAGGTACTCGGCGATGGCGAGCGTCATGTACGCGGCCTGCCGCCGCTTCAGCGCCGGCTCGTCGGACGTGGCGACCACCACCACGGCCCGCGCCAGACCCTCGGGACCCAGCGTCTCCTCGATGAACTCGCGCACCTCGCGTCCCCGCTCGCCGATCAGGCCGACGACGACCGCGTCGCAGGCGGCGTTGCGCGAGAGCATCGACAGCAGCACCGACTTGCCCACCCCGGAGCCGGCGAAGACGCCCAGGCGTTGGCCGCGGCAGCAGGTCGTGAAAACGTCCATGGCGCGAACGCCGAGGTCCAGCCGGTCGCCGACCCGGCCGCGGGAGTGGGCCGGCGGCGGCGCGGCGCGCAGCGGATAGGCCGCCAAGCCTTGCGGCAGCGGGCCCTTGCCGTCGATCGGATGCCCGAACGCGTCGACGATGCGGCCGAGCCAGCCGCGCGTCGGCCGGACCAGGGCCCCCTCGGGCCGGATGCGGATCTCCGCGCCGGGCGCGACGCCTTCGAGCGCTCCGAACGGCATCAGGAGCGCCCGCGTCTCGCGAAAGCCGACCACCTCGGCGGCCAGCGGCGAGGCGGCGCGGCGCTCCACCTCGGCCCGCGCCCCGATCGCCAGGCGCGTCAAGCCGCCGCGGGCCTCGATCAGGAGGCCGCTGACCGCCGCCACCCGCCCGGACACCACCAGAGGATCGACGCGCTCGACGGCGGCGATGAGATTGCGCAAAAGCGGCCCCGAACCCCTGGAAATCAACGACTGGGATGGTCGCGCGCGGCGTCTTAAGCATTGGCTAACTCGCGGGGCCGCGAGCCAGGTCGTTCATCCGGTGGAAACCATGATCACGCTTTGGGGCCGACCGAACTCGATCAACGTCCAGAAGGTGCTCTGGGCCCTGGACGAATTGTCGTTGGAGTTCGAACACATCGACGCGGGCGGCGAGGCCGGGGGTCTGGACGATCCGGCGTTTCGCGCGATGAATCCGCACGGCCGGGTGCCGGTGCTGAAGGACGGCGAGACCGCGATCTGGGAGTCGCACAGCATCGTGCGCTATCTCTGCGCAGCCTATGGCGCGGGCCGGCTGAGCCCGATCGACCTCGGTGAGCGCGCCGGCGCCGAAGCCTGGATGGACTGGACGTTGGCGACGCTGCAGCCGGCGATCAGCGGCTTGTTCTGGGCCTGTTATCGGACGCCGGCGGCGCAGAGAGACGCGCGGCGCATCGAGGGGCTCGAGGCGGACAGCGGCCAGGCGGTCACGGCGCTGGAGCGGCGTCTCGCCGCGCGGCCGTTCCTGGCGGGCGACGCCTTCTCGATGGCCGACATCCCCGCCGGGGTTCTCGTGCACCGCTACTTCGAACTCGACATCGCCAGACCGAGCGTCCCGGCGGTCGTCGCATGGCGGGCCCGACTCGCGGCGCGGCCGGCCTATGCGCATCGGGCGATGCGGCCGTTCGGGGAACTCTTCGGCCGCCTCGCGTTCTGACGCGCGACGTCCCTGGATCGGCGTCGACGTCGGTCTCGCCTCGCCTACCGGTAGCCCCAGGCGACGATGGGATAGCCGGCGACATTCTGCGCCTGGACCATGCCCTGTCGCACGGCGACGCGTCGAACGAAAACTCGGGCTTCGCCTTTGGGTTCCGGACCTGGCCGCGGGCTCGGCGCCGGCTGCGAATGACGATTCACGAAAGAGTCATCGCCCCCGCGACAATCCGTCCTCAGGCCGCCTTGCGGCCGATTCACAAATCAGCTTAACGATTCCGCCCGACGAGGCTTTCACCATTAACCTGTCTTAAATTAACTCGTCGGTAAGTTGACCGACGAGCATTGGGGCAGATTCGAGCTGCTAGGTTGAAGCTTCCGCGATCCGGGCGGGGAGGGGTATATGCGCGTTCTTTTGATCGAGGACGACAGCGCCACGGCGCAGGGCATCGAATTGATGCTCAAGTCGGAGGGTTTCAACGTCTACACGACGGACCTGGGCGAGGAAGGCATCGATCTCGGCAAGATTTATGACTACGACCTCATCCTCCTCGATCTCAACCTTCCGGACATGAGCGGATCCGACGTGCTGCGCACGCTGCGCGTCGCCAAGGTCAACACCCCGATCATGATCCTGTCGGGGACCAGCGAAATCGAGACCAAGGTCAAGACGCTCGGCGGCGGCGCCGACGACTACATGACCAAGCCTTTCCACAAGGAAGAACTGATCGCGCGCATCCACGCCGTGGTGCGCCGCTCGAAAGGCCACGCCCAGTCGGTGATCCGCACCGGCGACATCACGGTCAACCTCGACGCCAAGACCGTCGAAGTGAACGGCATCCGCGTGCATCTGACCGGCAAGGAATATCAGATGCTCGAACTGCTCTCCCTGCGCAAAGGCACGACGCTCACGAAGGAGATGTTCCTCAACCATCTCTACGGGGGCATGGACGAGCCGGAGTTGAAGATCATCGACGTCTTCATCTGCAAGCTGCGCAAGAAGCTGGCCGCCGCCGCCAACGGCAAGCACCACATCGAAACCGTCTGGGGCCGCGGCTACGTGCTGCGCGACCCGCAGCAGGGTGTCGTGGCCGCGGCCTAAAGCGCGCTGGGACCCGCCCGGTCTCGCTCGCCCACCGTCAAGTCTGATCGCATCGCCCGCGATCGCGCGGGCCATGCCGGCCCCCCCCCGGCGCCGCTGCGCCGAAAGCCGCGCGAGGCGCCCAAAAGAAGCGGCCGCGCCTTCCGGCTAGAAGGCGCGGCCGCGACGTCGCTCGGACCTTGGGGAAAGGCTCAGCGATACTGTTGGAGGCGCGTGGTGCGGAGCCCGGCCAGGCCGTGCCGATCGATCGATTGCTGCCAGCCGATGAATTCTTCGTTGGTCAGCGAATAGCGCTCGCACGCTTCTTCCAGCGTGAGCAGCCCGCCGCGGACGGCGGCCACCACTTCCGCCTTGCGCCGAATGACCCAGCGTTGGGTATTCGGCGGCGGCAGGTCGGCCAGGGTCAACGGCGCACCGGTCGGCCCGATCACGTACCTTTCGCCCCGACTGTTCGTGCGCTGCTGTTGCAACATGGCTTTACGCCTTTCTCACCATCACCTGAGCGGCGGACAGTAAGCAGTGGGCGATAACGACGGCTTAATCGCGATAGTAAAAAATGACTTAACTCTCGCGATCGCGGCTTGTATAAAGCGGTTAAGCGTTTTGTACACTTTTCTTAATCGCTCCTGAATCGCGAGTTCTATTGGATGATGTTCAGTAATGACTGCATCATCTGATCGGCGGTGGTGATGATCTTCGACGACGCCGAATAGGCGCTCTGGCTGGTGATCAGCGCGGTCAACTGCGAGGAGAGGTCGACGGTCGAACCTTCCAGCGTCGACGGGTCGAGCTGACCGGCGCCGCCGGTCCCCGGCTGCTCCAGCGTGTAGGTGCCGCTGTCCTGCGAGACCTGGAAGGCGTTTCCGCTGACCGGCGTCAGCCCATCCGGGTCGGGGAAGGTGGCGATGGCGACCTGGGCGATCGGCCGGGTCACGCCGTTCGAAAACACCGCCGTGACGATGCCGCCCGCGCCGATCTCCACGTTGGTCAGATTGCCGAAGGCCGTCCCGTTGGTGGTGATGGACTGGATGTTCGACGGGCTGTCCAATTGCGTGATGCCGCCGGTCGAGCCGGAGCCGCCGCTGACGTTCAAGGCGACCGTCTGCGCGGCGATGCCGAGAGCCGGCGACCAGTTCACCTGGCCGGCGCCGGGCGCAGCCGCATTCGAGGCGCCGAACGAAATGGTGGGATCGGAGGCGTTGAACAGGGTGGTGTTCGCCGGGTCGATCTGGCCGGTCGGAGTGAAGGCGATGATCCCGGTGGCGATCTGGCCGTCCGAGAGTCCGGCGCCGTCGACGACGTCGGTCGGCGGCACCGCGACGATCTCCGCGTACCACTGATCCGGAACCGTGCTCTTCAGCAGGTCGATCTGCACGGTGTGCGAACCGCCTTGCGAGTCCGAGATCGGGACCTGGATCGAATAGTCCGGCGCCACGCCCGTCGCCGGGTTCTCGTCGTACATCGCCATGGAATTGGTCGAGGGGTCGTAAGCGCCGGCCCCCGGGGGGACCTGCCCCGCAGCGGTGGCCGCCGCGGAGACCGTCTGACTGGCGTCGAGGTTGGCGTTGATGCCGACGTCGGTCGTCGGAGAGACTGCGCCGCCGACCTGGGACACGTTGATCCCCTGCAGGCTGGTCAGGCTGGACGGGTTGGGGGTGATGACGCCGCTGGAGTTGGCCGGCCAGCCCTGGAGCACGAGGCCGGCGCTGTTCACGAGGTAGCCCTGGCTATTCACCTGGAACGAGCCGGCGCGGGTGAAGAGCGCCGGGCTTGTCGCCGAGACGTTCGTGCCCTGGTCGGTGGTGACGAAGAAGCCCTGACCCTGGATGGATAGGTCCAGCGAGGAACTGGTCTGGATCGCGGTGCCCTGCTGGTCGATGAGGTTGACCGTCGTGGCCATGACGCCGCCGGAGCCGTCGTTGGAGCCGGCTTCGGACGTCACCAGGCTCTCGAAGTCGGTTTCGCTCTGCTTGTACCCAACCGTATTCACGTTCGAGATGTTGTTGGCGATGGTGCTGAGCGCCGCCGAGTTCGCCACAAGTCCGGAAACGCCGGACTGCATTGCATCGTTGATACTCATGGCCCGATCCTTTTGTGTCGAATGTTGAGATCACTCGCCGAGAAGGGCGGCGAGAGAGTTGTTGGGATTCTCCGAGATGCCGGTGACGGAGCTGAGGGCGACTTGGTTGTCGCCCACGGTCAGCATGGTTTGGCCGCCGACGGTCTCGACGCTCGTGACGACGCCGGTGATGTCCGGGGCGGTGGAGGTCGCGCCCGGCGCGGTGATCACCTGGCCGAGCAGGTCCGCGCCGGCGCTGACGCCGGTCTGTTGAGTGACGAGCTGCTGAAGCAGGGTGTTGCTGAGCAATTGCTCCTGCACCCCGGTCATCTGGGTGATCTGCTCGGTGAACTGATCGGTGTCCGTCGGATTGAGCGGATCCTGGTTCTGGAGCTGCGTCGTCAGCAACGACAGGAAGCTCTGAAAGTTGCTGGCCAGCGAGGCGAGACCGGCCGTCGCGCTGAGGTTGCCGGCGGCGGCCGAGCTGGTGCTCGCGCCCGACACCGTTCCCGTACCGGAGTTGCTGGATGGGGTTGGGGTCGGGTAGACGGTCGTCATCGGGGCGACACCGGTGTAGGTGGTCATCGATCCGTTCCTCAGATGGTGATGTCGAGGCCGCCGGTCTTCGTTCCGGCGGCTCTCTGAAGGATGGACGCCGGCGTTTCGTCGGCGGCGACCGGCCCGGTGGGACCGTTCCGCGCATAAGAGGCGGGCGTCGGGCTCTGCCAGGAGGAATTCCCCTGGCCTCCGCCCGCAGTGAAGCTCAGCCCGTTTTGCGAGACATTGACCCCTGCTTGTTGCAACGCCTGTTGCAGGTCGGCGGCGCGCCCCTTGGCCTCTGCGGCGGCGGCGGGATTATCGAACGACAGCATGGCGGACAGCTGGCCCTGCGGGTCGATCCGCAGGCTGACGTCCACGCGCCCCAGGCCCTGCGGCTCCAGCGCGAAGTCGAAGGCGGTGCGGGGCGCGACCGCCTTGAGGGTGATCTGCGCGGCCAGCTGGGCGGTGATGTTGGCGCCATTGGCGCTCGCCAGCGCTACGGCGGCCGGCGGAATCGACAGGGACGGCGGCGCGGCGCCGCTGGTGGCGGCGGCGAGCGCGGCGGCCTGACCGATGCCGGCCGCCGCGTCGGGGGCCGCGCCGGATGCAGCGGCGCCGGATGCGTCGGCGTTGAGGCAAGCCGCCGCGTCGCCGGCATCGCCGGAGGGCGCACGCGGCGCGGCGGTCAGGGCGGCGACCTTGTCGGCGGGGGGGCCTTGCGGGGCGGGGGCCGGTTGCTCGGCGTCAGCCGCTTCAGGGTCTTGCGGCGCGTTGGTCTCGCCATTGCTCCGGATAGGCGTCGACGTCCCCGTCGCGTCGGTTCCGGTCGCCAGCGACACCAGGCCGGCGACGCTGGGCGCCGCGCCGACGCGCGCCGTTGGCGGGCTGTCCTTGGCGACGTAGCGCAGGTAGGTCGGATCGATCGGAGCCGCCTCGTCGTCGGGCGTGTTCGAAAGCGTGATCTGGGTCGCGGACGAGCTTGTGGCCGGATCGGCGGGCGGCGGCGCATCTTTGCCGGAAACCAGCAGAGGCGAAGCGGTCTCGAGGCTCCGAACGGCCGCGGCGGGGCCTCCCGAGCTCGCCCGGGTCGCCGTCGATGTGGGGCGCGACGTCGTGGAGGTCGCCGGCGGGTCCGCCGCCTGCGCGTCGGTTGGCGATGGCTTCGCATCCGTCGCGAGCGCGAGCGGCGCCATCGCGGCCGCGACGTCCAGCGCGGTCGCCGCCTCCTCGCCGACCGAGGGGTCCGAGGCGGAGGCGTCGGCTTCGGCGCCCGCCTGGACCGCCGCCGCCGCACCGTTGCTGGACGCGGCTGTCGCCGGGCTCTGCATCGCCGGGAGGAGGTCCGATGGCGCGCCGTCCGCAACGAGAGCGGTGGCATCCGTCGGCGAGACTTTGGACGGCTTGCGGACCGGCGCGGCGGTCGAGGCGGCTTGCGGCGCGGGCGTGGCGGCTTGGGGCGGGCCGGCCGCGACGCGGGGCGAAACGGCCGTCGTTACGACGACCGTTTGGGCGCCGACCGCCACGCCCGAGCTGTCGATCGGACGCGAGGTCTTGTCGGAGGCCGATGTCTTGCCGCCGGAACCGGTCGGTGCGTGCGCATCGGCGGCCGCTCCGGAGTTCGCCGTCGGACCGCTCGACTCGCCAGGGTCGGACGCCGCGGCGTCCGAATCCGTCGTGGACTGCGAAGCCGCCGCGCCGCCGTCTTGACGCCGGGCGAGGCTCGTCGCCGGCGCCGCGGCGGCCGACGGATCGGCATTCGACATCAGGGCCGCGAGCGCCGACGAGAAGCCGTCGCCACCGCCGGCCGCGGCCGTGGCGTCGCCCGGTCCGGCCGGAGTCACGCTCGTGATGTGGCTCGAAGCAGCCAGCATGGCGCCCATGGTTGGAGGTGAGGGGAGCGGCGCATGCTGCGCCCGGACATTCGGCCGGCCCTAGCAACGGCCGCGCCAGATGGTTAATCACCCGAAAAAACAGTAGGTTATGGCCGATTTGGCTCGGTCCCGCACGCTGTGCGCGGCGGAATTTGCCGAGGTGGCGTAGGCAAGGTCCGCCGAGTCCCACGCCCGCCGCGGCTTCGACGTCCGCCCCTGCCGGTCCTGGCGCGACTCTTGCCACCGGAGTTGCGTCACGGAGTCGTGGTTCGACATGAAGATGTTGCGAATCAAATGGTTAGGCTGGCGCAGGCGAACCACGTGCGGGCCGGCTGGGCAGATCTTGCCTATCGCGACGTCGCGGGTTGCCGGGCGGAGGTAGCGCGATGTCTCTGACCGGCATGATGAGTATCGCCCTGTCGGGCATGCAGACCGCCCAGACGGCGCTGACCACGGTCTCGAACAACATCACCAACGAAAATACGCCCGGCTACGCCCAGGAGGTCGTCGATCAGACGTCCGTGGTCGCCGGCGGCGCCGGCGCCGGCGTGACGGTGAATGACATCCGACGTGTGACGAACACCTACCTCGAAGGGGCCAACTACCAAGCCACCTCGGCGGTCGGTTCGTCGTCGATCATCGCCAGCCTGATGAGCCAGGCGGAGAACGCGTTCGGCGATCCGAGCCAGGCGACGAGCTATCTCAACCAGCTCAGCACGGTATTCAGCGACTTTTCCGCCGCCGCCAACGACCCGGCGTCGACCCTGCCCAGGATCCAGGTTCTAAGCGACCTGAGCACGTTTCTGAACAGCACCCAGAACGTCGCCGGGACACTGAGCAGCCTGGTTACCCAGGCCGATGGCCAGATCGACTCGGACGTCACCCAGGTCAATCAGTTGCTGTCTCAGATCAACAGCCTCAACACCCAAATCAACAGCACGACCTCCGAGGGCGGCGACATCACGGGGCTGCAGGACAACCAGAGCCAGCTGCTCCAGCAGCTTTCGTCGCTGATGGCGATCAACGTCTCGACGCAATCGAACAACCAGGTCGTGGTCCGCTCCTCGAGCGGCCAACTGCTGGCGGGCCTGGGCGGCGCGGCCACGCTTACGTACACGCCCTCGACCAGCTCGCTCGGCGTTCTGTCCGTGACATCGCCCGGAGACACGCAGCCGGCGACGCTGCAAGTGGGCGATGGAGAGCTGCAAGGTCTGTTGACCATGCGCAACGCCACCATCCCGGGGATCCAGACGCAGCTCGCGGCCTACGTGAACGGCGCCGTGA
>DATJRL010000375.1:0-5475 GCA_035504785.1 Caulobacteraceae bacterium | reverse complement strand
CAGCTGGGTCTCGCGCAGGGCCTCGAAGAGGGCGCGGGTCTCGGGGTCGCGGGCGGCGGCGCCGGCTTCGCTCAGCAGTTGCGCGCCCTCCGCATCGCCGCCGAACATGCGGGCCAGGGCCTCGAACGGGTTGGCGCCGGTCTGGAACACCTTCAGCCTGGCGGTCCCGGTGATGTGCGCCAGCGCCTTGGCGCGATCCACGGCCTGCTGGAAGCCGCCGGTCTGGTCGACCAGGCCGAGGGCCTTCGCCTGGGCGCCGGTCCAGACGTGGCCCTTGGCGATCTCCTGCACCCGCGCTACGGGCAGATGACGGCCGTCGGCGACGCGCGCGACGAAGCCGTCGTAGATGCGGTCGAGCCAGGCGCCGAAGGCGGCGCTCTGGCTGGGAGTCATCGCCTCGGCGGAGCCGAAGGCGTTCGCGTAGTCGCCGCCCACCTTCAGACCCCGCTCGTCGACGCCGAACTTCGCCAGCGCCGGCCCGATGGCGAACTTGCCCCCGAAGACGCCGATGGACCCGGTGAGGGTCGAAGGCTCGGCGACGATTTCCGTCGCCTCCGACGAAATCCAGTAGCCGCCCGAGGCGCCATAGTCGCCCATGGAGACCACCACCGGCTTGCCCGCCGCCTTGGCCGCGCGGACGGCCGAGAGGATCTCCTCCGACGCGGTGTCCGACCCGCCGGGCGAGGAGACGCGGAAGACGATGGCTTTGACGTCCTTGTCGTCGATGGCGTTGTAGAAGGCCTTGGCGAGGTCGTCGGAGTAGATCGTCGAGCCGCCGCCGAACGGGCTGGCGTGGCCGCCCGTGCCGGTGACGATGTCGCCCTCGGCCTGGATGAGCGCGATGGTCGGCGCGCCGACCGCGCCGATGCCGTCGGCGCCGCGGCTCCGGTTGGCGTACTGGCTGAAGTCGACCAGCCTGGCCCCGTCGCCGGCCTGTTTAAGAATCGCGTCCTCGGCGTCCTTCAACTCGCCGACATTGTCGATCAGCCCCTTGGCCTTGGCCTCGTCGGCCGAATAGGGGCCGGCCTCGAGCACCGCCTGCATCGCGACCGGCGTCATCTTGCGGTCCTGCGCGGCGGCGGCGACGTTGTCGGCGTAGACCGACCCCATCCACGACAGCTCCGCCTCGCGATGCGCCGGGGTGTAGTCGTCGTAGAGGTAGCCGTTGATGGCGTTCTTGTACTGGTAGCGCTGCTGGAAGTCGGCGACGACGCCGTAGCGGTCGAAGAAGCGCTTGAAGAACAGGTCCTCCTGCGCGAGGCCGGTCGCCTGGAACGACGCCGACGGCTGCATCCACAGATCGCCGCTCGCCGCGCCCAGCTCATAGGTCGCCGTCGAGACGCCTTCAGGATAGACGCCCTGGCTGTAGGCGAGGATCGGCTTGCCGGCGGCGCGGAAGCGCTGGAAGGCCAGCCGCAATTCGTCGGCCGCGGCCGGGCTCATCCCGCCTTCCGGCAGCCGCACCATCAAGCCGCCGACATGGCTGTCGCTCTCGGCCCGCCGCAGCGTCGCCTCGACGCCCATCACCGACAGCGCCCGGCTGGCGAAGAACGGCAAGCCGTCCTGTCGCTCCTGGTCGGTGAGGCCGTCGCGCAGGTCCAGCGTGAGCACGGCGCGTCCGGGGAGCGGGGCGGGCCTCGAGGCCGCGACAACCCAGCCGATCAGAACGATCGGCAGGACGACCATGAACAACGCCAGGCCGCAGAAGACCCCCGCCAACGTGATCAGGAACTGCTTCATGCGGAGGGCCGCCTCTGGGAAAGGGCCTCTTGGGACCCGATCAGCGGCTATAGACTGCGCGTTCGAAGGCGGCAAAGGCTTCCAGGGCCGCCGGGTCGCCGAAGGGCAGCAGCTGGGCGAGGAAGACGCCGGCGACGCCCGCCGCCGGATCGGCCCAGTAGTAGCAGTTGGCGAGTCCCGCCCAGGCGAGGGAGCCGGCGGTGCGGCCGTTCGGACCCGGCCGCGGATTGATCAGGAAGCCCAGCCCCCAGCGCTTCGTCTCGCCCGGGAACGGGTCGAACCCGGCGCAGAGGGCGGAATTCACCCCCGGCAGAACTCCGACTTCGGGGCCTTCCCACTCCGTGCGCTGCATCGCCGCCACCGTTTCCGCGGAGAGGATCGGCGCGCCGCCGGCCAGGATCGCGGAAAGGAACTTCAGGTAGTCGCCAGCGGTGGAATAGAGTCCGCCGCCGCCCATCATGGGGTTCGGCGGGGGCGGCAGCTGGAACGGCGTCGCCGCCAGCGTCCCGTCCTCGCCGCGCGCGTGCATCGAGGCGCGCCGGCCGGCCTGGTCCGGCGTCGGCGCGAAGCCGGTCTGGCTCATGCCGAGCGGCGCGAACACCTCCTTGGCGAGGTGCACGTCGAGGGTCTTGCCGGTGACGGCGGTCACCAGCTCGCCGGCGGAATCGAGGCCGACGCCATAGGTCCAGGCGGCGCCCGGCTGGAACATCAGCGGCGGCGCGCCGCGGCCTCGCGCCGCCGAGGTCGCGGCCGAATAGCGGGCGCACTCGGCGTGGCAGAAGTCGTAAGCGAGCCCCGACCGGTGGGTGAGCAGCTGGCGCACGGTCACCGGCCCCTGTGCGTCCACCAATCGCGGCGCACCGTCGGCGTCGAATCCGGCCAGCACCTTCGGCGCGGCGAGCGCCGGCAGCCAGCGCCCGACCGGATCGTCGAGCCCCACCTGCCCGCGCTCCACCAGCTGCAGCACGGCGGTCGTGGTCAGCGCCTTGGTGAAGGAGGCGATCCAGAACACGGTGTCGGGGGTCATCGGCTGGGGATTGTCGAGGCCGCGCATGCCCGCGGCGCGCTCGAGCGTGGTCCCGTCCGCGAGCCTCGCCGCCGCCGCCACGCCCGGCAGGCCGGACACCGTCGCGGCGCTCAACGCCGCCTCGATCGCCGCCCCCTCGATCGCCTGAGCAACCGCCATGTTCGCCAAAGCCCCAATTGGTCGGAGTGGCAGGATTCGAACCTGCGACCCCTGCGTCCCGAACGCAGTGCTCTACCAGACTGAGCCACACTCCGAAATTGGGAGGGCGCTATATAGAGGAGGCCCCGCGACGCGGCAACCCGGCCGCAACCCGGCCGCCGCCCGTTGCGCGCGCGGCCCGCCTGCGCTATCTCCGCGCGCCTCCGGTCGAGGCGGCCAAGCGCCGTCACGCGCGGTTCCTGCTGGGGAATGGTGTAATGGTAACACAGCGGTTTTTGGTACCGTTATTCTAGGTTCGAGTCCTAGTTCCCCAGCCACTCTTCCCCATCCTCGCAACCCCACGGCCGCCGCGGCGCGCGAGGGCATTGAGGGCTGCGGCGCAAAGTCCTTATAAGGGTGGCGCGGAGCTTGAGCGGCCCCGCATGCGCACGAGGTCTTCTTGCTCGGCTTCAAGCGTGTCATCGCCGCCGCCGTCGCCCTGGCCTTGCTGGTCGCGGGGCTCAGCCTGTTCCTGTTGTTCACCCAGATCGGGACGCTGGGCGCCGAGCGGGCCTGGGTGCAGCACAGCCGGGCGGTGATCGGCCAGATCCAGCTGCTGCGCGGATCGATCGAGGATGCTGAGCAGGGTGAGCGGGGCTATCTCGTCACCGGCGACGACAGTTATCTGGAGCCCTACGTCAAGGCCAACGCCACGCTGCCGGCCGAGGAGTCGCGGCTGGTGGCCATGGTGTCGGACAACCCGGGGCAGACCAACTCGGCGAAGGGACTCGTGCAGGCCATCGAGACCCGGCGCGCGTCCATCGGCCAGGTCATCGCCGCCGCGAAGTCCGGCGACGTCGACGCGGCGCGGAGGCTGGTGAGGCTAGGCGAGGGTCGCGGACAGATGAGCGAAATTCGCGCGCGCGTCTCCGCCATCACCCAGGCGGAGGCCGATTATCTGGACAAGCGCACCGCCGCCGCGCGCAACACCCAGGGCTTGACCTTGGTGATCGGCCTGACGGTGAGCTTCCTGGCGCTGGCGACGCTGGTGGCGGGCGTGGTGCTGCTGGCGAGGGGCAATCGCCGGCTCGCCCGCGCGATGGCCGACACCCGCGAGGCCGAGGCCGCGCGCTCGGCGATGGACGCCCTGACCTCCGCCATCTTCGCCAATGTGCCGGACTATCTCTTCGTGCTGAACGTCGAGGACGGCGAACGCTACGTGCTGGCGGACATCAACCCCGCTTTCGCCACGGCCATGAACGTCGCGGCGGACGGCGTGCGCGGCCGCGAACTCACCAGTCTGTTGCCGCGCGAGCTGGCCGAGCGCCTGATCGGACACTACCGGCGGGTCCGCGCCCGCGGCAGCCCGGTCACCACGCGCGACCACCTGCCCCGCTTCCCGGGCGGTCCCCGAGTCTGGGAGACCATCGTGGCGCCGGTGCCGGGCAGCGACGGCGCCGGCGAGCGGATCATCGGTTCGATCCGCGACATCACCGAACGGGTGCGGGCCGAGGAGCGGCTGCGCGACGCCCAGCGCATGGAGGCGGTCGGTCAGCTGACCGGCGGCGTCGCCCACGACTTCAACAATCTGCTGCAGGTGATCCGCGGCAACCTCGAGATGCTGGAGGGCGCGGTCGCGGGCGACGAGCGGGCGGCCAGGCGGCTGCGGAACGCCCTCTACGGCGCTGACCGCGCCGCGCAGCTGACCAAACAGCTGCTCGCCTTCGCCCGCCGCCAGCCGCTGGCGCCGCAGGTGATCAACCTCTCGCGCCTGGTCAGCGACATGGCCGATCTGCTGCGCCGGACCTTGGGCGAGGGCGTCGAAGTGCAGACGATCGTCGCCGACGGCCTCTGGAACACCATGGCCGATCCGGGTCAGGTGGAAAGCGCGCTGCTGAACCTCGCGCTCAACGCCCGCGACGCCATGCCGAACGGCGGTCGGCTGACCGTGGAGATCGGCAACGCCGTGCTCGACGAAAGCTACGCCAAGGCGGCGCTCGACGTCGCGGCGGGCGCCTATGTGATGCTGGCGGTGTCGGACACTGGGGAGGGGATGAGCGACGAGACCAAGGCTCGGGTCTTCGAGCCCTTCTTCACCACCAAGGCCGAGGGCAAGGGCACCGGCCTGGGGCTCTCGATGGTCTACGGCTTCGTCAAGCAGTCGAGCGGCCACATCCAGATCTACAGCGAGGCCGGTCAGGGCACGACGGTGAAGATCTATCTGCCGCGCGCCAGTCAGCCCGAGTCGGCGGCAGCCGCTCGCGCTCCGGAGACCGCGCGGGCGACCGGTCTGACCGTGCTGGTCGTGGAGGACGACGCGAGCGTGCGGGCGGCGGCGATCGCGACGCTCGACGAGCTGGGCTACAGCTGCCTGGAGGCGGGCGGGACCGACGCCGCCCTGGCGATCCTCGAGACCGGCGCGGCGGTCGACCTGGTGTTCTCCGACGTGGTGATGCCGGGCTCGCTGAACGCCCGCGCTTTCGCCGAGCACCTGCGCGCGATCCGGCCCCGCGTGCCGATCCTGTTCACCTCCGGCTACACCGACAACGCCATCGTGCATCACGGGCGGC
>DATJRL010000374.1:0-9490 GCA_035504785.1 Caulobacteraceae bacterium | reverse complement strand
TTCCAAATCCTTCCTTGCCCTTTTAGGCGGCGCACGACTGACGGCGTTATACCAAGCCGACCACCGCCGGACAGTGTCGGCAGAGACACACATGCCGACATTCAGGCCGTCGGCGTTACGCTGGCGAACGCTATACAAGAGAGCTTCCGCAATCAACTTTGCTATGCGGAATTTCCTTACCAGAAGGTCAAAATCGGTCGTCGCCGGCGCGTGACGCGGCCAGACCGCGACGACGCCGAAAGGGCGGGCGAATGAAGCTCGTGCCATTTGCGAGACGCCCCCCTTCCCGTCGTTCGGAGCCCTGAACCCTGACCCCCAACGCCGAAAGCCCGCATCGGTTCCTTGCGGTTCCGTCGCGCGGGCAGAACTGGCGCCGGAAAGCGGCGTTTTGGAGGCTACTGCGCGGCTTTGACCGAGGCCCACGAGCGGGGAGTCGCCGCCTGGGCGTCCGCGTGCAGATAGGCGAGGTTGTTGTCCACCTGGTCTGGAGGCAAATCCTGGCGCTCGAGGCTCGCGGCTTCGTCGTAGCGGCCCTCCAGACCCAGCACGAGGGCGAGGTTCTGGCGCTCTTGAGCGGTGGCGCCCGGCGCGGCGGCAGCCTTGCGCAGCAGCGGCTCGGCTTTCTCCGGCTGGCCGTGGCTCGCGTAGTACATCCCGAGGTTGGTGAGCGTCGCCGGATTGTCTGGCGCGAGCGCGAGCGCCTTCTCATGGGCCGCCAGCGCCTCGTCGTCGCGGTTCGCCTGCTCGAGCGCGACGGCCAGCAGGCTGACCGGCCGCCAGTCGCGCGGCTGCAGGGTTTCGGCATGCTCGGCCGATTCGATCGCATAGAAGCCTTGGTTTCCACCCACCCGCGCCCGAGCGCTTTCCAAAAGAGCGTCGTAGTTGTTCGGCTCGAACACGAGCAGCTGATCGGCCGCGGCCGCGGCCTCGTCGAAGCGTCCCAGCGCCCGCAACGCCCGGGACAGCCCGAGTTCGGCCTGAGCGTCCTTGGCGTCGATGTCGACTTCCCGGGCCCAGAAAGCGGCGCGCGCCAGGGGATCGAGACGTTCCGCCTCCGTCCGCTGCTCGGGCGTGGCCTTGGTTGGCGTGGGCGGCGGTTTCGCGGCGCCGGTCGTCTGAACGGAGGGGGCGGCTTCGTTCGAGGGCGGAGCGGCCCAGACCGGGGCCGCGGCAAAGGCGACGAGGACGGCGATCGGAGCGAGCGGGCGCATGCGGTGATCCGGGGATTCTCTCGCCGCAGGATCGGGCGCCTCCCTCAAGGAATCGTTAAGCATAAATCCGCGACGCGGGCGCGCGCCGAGGGATGTATAAAACCGCCATGACCGACGCTCTTGTCGCCCACGCCGATGGGCCCGCCGTACCGATCCGCTTGGCGTCCGCCGGCGAACACGAGGCCGTGCTGGCCGCCTTGCCGCCAGGCCTGCGCGCCCAAGCGGAGCTCGCGCGATTCAAGGGCAAGGCGGGCGACGTGGCGACGCTGGCGAGCGAGGCCGGACCGGCGCTGGTGCTGGCGGGGCTCGGCGACAGCCGGGCCGCCCAACCCTTGCGCGCGCTGCCGGCAAAACTGGCCGCGGGCCTCTACGCGCTCGAGCCCCGGAACGGGCTTGGACAGGACGTCGGGCCATCGCCGTCCGACGTCGCCCTGGCCTTCGCCCTCGGGTCCTACAGGTTCGATCGATACAAGCAGAAGCACGGCGAGCCTGGGCCGCGGCTCGTGGCGCCGGAGGGGGTCGACCTGGAGGAGCTGCGCGCGATCTCCCACGCCTGCGCTCTGGCTCGGGACATGGTCAACACGCCGGCCGCCGATATGGGCGCGCGGCAGATCGAGACCATCGCCCGCGAGGTGGCCGAAGCCTTTGGCGCGACGACGTCGGTGGTGGTCGGCGACGACCTGATCGAGGCCGGGTATCCGGCCGTCCACGCGGTCGGACGCGCCGCGACCCCGGCGCGGGCCGCGCGGATGATCGAGATTCGCTGGGGCCAAGAGGGCCGGCCGCTGGTCGCGCTCGTCGGAAAGGGGGTGGTTTTCGACACGGGCGGTCTCGACATCAAGCCGTCGGCCTCGATGCGCAACATGAAGAAGGACATGGGCGGCGCGGCGCACGCCCTGGCGCTAGCCCGGATGGCGATGGCGGCGAAGCTGCCCATCCGGCTCGCGGTGCTGCTGCCGGTCGCCGAGAACGCCATCGCCGGCGACGCCATGCGTCCCGGGGACGTGCTGAACACCCGCAAGGGATTGACCGTGGAGGTCGGCAACACCGACGCCGAGGGCCGGCTGATCCTCGCCGACGCCCTCGCCCGCGCCGCCGAACTCGGCCCGGACTTGACGCTCGACTTCGCCACCCTCACCGGCGCGGCGCGCACCGCCGTCGGGCCGGAGATCGCGCCCTATTACACCGACGACGACCCCCTCGCGCTGGCCATCGAAGCGGCCGCCAAGGACGCCGAGGACCCGGTCTGGCGCATGCCGCTCTGGACCTCCTACGAGGCGGCGATCGAGAGCGAGGTGGCCGACGTCAAGAACGACGGCGACGCCTGGGCCCAGGCCGGCTCGATCATCGCCGCCCTGTTCCTGAAAAAGTTCGCGCCGGCCGGACCCTGGGCGCATTTCGACATCTTCGCCTGGAACGCCCGCACGCGCCCCGGCTGGGCGGCCGGCGCCGAGGCGCAGACGATCCGGGGCCTCTATCGGATGCTGAAGCAGCGCTACCCATGAACGATCCGCGCCTCACGTTGGCGCGGCCCGATCTGGCGGCCGATGCGCTCGAGGGCGTCGTCGCGGCGCGGCGCTACCGGCCATCGCGGCGGGTGAGCGTGAGCGCGCCGGTCGCGCCGCTCTGGCGGGCGGCGGACACGACCTCGGAGCGCCTCGACGAGCTGATCTTCGGCGAGACGTTCGACGCGCTCGAAGACGTTGGCGAGTTCCTATGGGGCCAGGCGCGGCGGGACGGTTATGTCGGCTTCGTCCGGGCGGCGGACCTCGCGCCGGCGCGCGCATCGCCGACGCACTGGGTGAGCGCGCTCCGCGCCTCCGCCTTCGCCGAGCCCTCGATCAAGGCCGACGCAACGGGGCCGTTCAGCCTCAATGCGCTGGTGACGGTCACGGCCGAGGAGGGCGGTTTCGCTCGTGCGGAGGGCGGCGGTTGGTTCCGGCGCGCCCACCTCGCGCCCGTCGGTCTGGGCTTCGAGCGCGACTGGACCGCAGTGGCCGAGCGGTTCCTCGGCGCGCCCTATCTGTGGGGCGGGCGCACGAGCCTCGGGCTCGACTGCTCCGGCCTCGTCCAGCAAGCCCTCTACGCCTGCGGGCGGGCATGTCCCCGAGACGCCGATCAGCAGGCGCGACTCGGTCGGTCCGTGGGCCGTGGCGACTTGCGGCGCGGCGACCTCGTATGCTGGCGCGGCCACATCGGCCTGATGCTGGACGAGACCCGCCTCCTTCACGCCAACGCCCACGACATGGCTGTCGCCGCCGAGCCCGTTGTCGACGCCATGGCCCGCATCGCGTCCGGCCCCAAAGGCGAGCCAACGACGTTCCGTCGGCTGTAGGAGGGGGACCACGAAAAGCACGAACTTTGAGCCCCTCCCGGCGTGAGCCGGGCCTTCAAAAAACTCTACCACGGAAAACACGGGTAACACGGGATTGGCGCTGAAGCTTTTGTCCGCGCCTTCCGTGTTTTCCGTGGCCAGATAACGCCACCTTCGGCGTTCGCGCCTCGGGGTCGAACCTTAAGTCGCGAAGATCATCGCTTCGTCAGCGAAGGCCTTGAACTCGAGCGCGTTGCCCGAGGGGTCGAGGAGGAACATCGTCGACTGCTCGCCCGCCTCTCCGGCGAACCGGGTCTGGGGTTCGATGATGAACCTGACCCCAGCCGTGCGCAGCCGGTCCGCCATCGCCGCCCAGTCGGACAACTCGAGGATCAGGCCGAAGTGGCGCACCGGCACGTTCTCGCCGTCGACCGCGTTGGTCAGCGCCCTGCCGGCTTCCGCGGGTGCAAGGTGGGCGACGATCTGGTGACCGCGAAGGTCGAAGTCGACCCAATCGTCGGCCGAGCGACCCTCGGGGCAGCCGAGCAGGCCGCCGTAGAAGGCGCGAGCCTCGGCGAGGTCGCGGACGGGGAAGGCGAGGTGGAAGCGCGGACGGGCCATGCCAGCGGTCTTAGCGCCGTCGGGCGCGGCGGCAAACCGGTGGACATTCCAACTCGGCGAGGCTCATGTTCCGACCCTCCTCATTCGCTGACCGGAGCCTGCATGAACGCCCTGACCGCCGATCTCACCTCCTGGACCGCCGTCGGCGAGGCGATGCTGCCCGACGCCATCACGCTTCGGCGCGCCATACACGCCGAGCCGGAGCTGGGCCTCGACCTGCCGAAAACCACGGCCAAGGTGAAGGCGGCGCTGGCCGGTCTGCCGCTGGAGATTCGCGAGGGCCCATCGACCAGCGGCGTGGTCGCGGTCCTGCGCGGCCCCGCCAACGGCCGAACGGTGCTGCTGCGCGGCGACATGGACGCGCTGCCGCTCACCGAGGACACCGGGTTGCCGTTCTCCTCGCGGCATGAGGGCGCCATGCACGCCTGCGGCCACGACACCCACGTGGCCATGCTGGCCGGCGCGGCGCGGGCGCTGTGCGAGCGCAAGGACCAACTGACCGGCTCGGTGATGTTCATGTTCCAGCCGGGGGAGGAGGGCTGGCACGGGGCCCGGTTCATGATCGAGGACGGCCTGATCGATCCCTTGCCCGACGCCGCCTTCGCCCTGCACATCTCGCCGAACATGCCGGCCGGCGTCATCGCCACCCGCGCCGGCGCGCTGCTCGCCTCCTCCGACCGGATCCGGGTCAAGGTGGTCGGCAAGGGCGGCCACGCCTCGATGCCGCACGATGCGCTCGATCCCACCCCGATCGCCTGCGAAATCGTGCTGGCCTTACAGGCGATGGTCACCCGCCGCATCCCGGTATTCGATCCGGCGGTGATCACCATCGCCCGCATGGAGGCGGGGACCACGGACAACATCATACCCGAGGTCGCCCGGCTGTGGGGCACCCTACGCACCCAGTCGGAGCGCACCCGCGGGCTGGCGCTCGAGAACATCGCCCGGGTCGCGGAGAACATCGCCCGCGCCCACGGCGCCGAAGCCGAGGTCGACCTCACAAAAGGCTTCCCGGTCACCGTCAACGACGGGCGGGTGGTCGATCTGGCCGAGAAGACCGCCAAGGCCATCTTCGGCGACGCAGGGTTCATGCGCATGCCCAACCCGATGATGGGCGCGGAGGACTTCTCCTACGTGCTGCTGAAGGTTCCAGGCGCCATGGCCTTCCTCGGCGGCGTGCCGGAGGGCGGCGATTACCACACCTGCTGCGCGCTCCACTCCAACCGGATGGTCATCGACGAACGCGTCATGGCCCGCGGCATCGCCATGCACTGCGCCATGGCCGAGGCGATGCTTTCGGACGAATTGGTGCTGTAAGACCAGCCGATGAATCACCTGGAGCGGCTAGGGGGGGTTGAGACCGGACCGAATTCGAACCCTTCCCCCTCCGGGGGAAGGGTTGGGCGCTTCCGTTTGATCTCAACACGCCAGTCAGTCTGAGGATATCGCGCTTCAGCTGAGAACGCTTCAGACCGCGACAACCGCGCGAGCTGCGGCGCCGGTCGAGGCGGCAGACAACAACTTGACGCGGGCCCTCCCGGCGTCCTAAACGCCCCGCGCCTCGGCTTCAGCCCGAGCGCGTCCCGCCGCCGAGCCCCTGTCGAAGGGCGGTGAGGATCCCACCTGGCAGGGTGGGGACGCGTATCCGAAATGGCCAATGTGACGGTGGTCGGCGCCCAGTGGGGCGACGAGGGCAAAGGCAAGGTCATCGACTGGCTGGCCGCCCGCGCCGATGTCGTGGTGCGCTTCCAGGGCGGCAACAACGCCGGGCACACCATCGTCACCGGCAACAGCGTCTACAAGTTCTCGCTGCTGCCCTCCGGCGTGGCGCAGGGCAAGCTTTCGATCATCGGCAACGGCGTGGTCGTCGATCCCTGGGCGCTGATCGAGGAGATCGAGCGCGTGCGCGGCCAGGGGCTCGCCATCGATCCCGCCCACCTGGTTCTGGCCGACAATGCGGTGATGGTGCTGCCGCTGCACCGCGACCTCGACCGCGCCCGCGAGGAGCGCGCCGGGCCGAACAAGATCGGCACCACCGCGCGCGGCGTCGGCCCCGCCTACGAGGACAAGGTCGGCCGGCGGGCGATCCGCTTCGTCGACCTGGCCGACCCCGACAGCCTCGACGCCAAGCTGGAGCGCCTGCTCGCCCACCACGCGCCGCTGCGAGCGGGTCTCGGCCTCCCGGCGATCGCCATCGCGGAGCTGCGGGCGCTCATCCTCTCCATCGCGCCGAAAGTCGCGCCATACGTGAAGCCGGCCTGGCGCGTGCTGAACAGCGAACTGGCGGCCGGCCGCCGGGTGTTGTTCGAGGGCGCGCAGGCGACGCTGCTCGATGTCGACCTTGGCACCTACCCTTTCGTCACCTCGTCCAACACCGTGGCGGGGCAGGCTTCGGCGGGCGCCGGCGTCGGGCCGAAGGCCGGCGGCTATGTGCTGGGCATCGTCAAGGCCTACACCACCCGGGTCGGCGAGGGGCCGTTCCCCGCCGAGCAGAAGAACGACATCGGCGAGCGACTGGGCCAGCGCGGGGCGGAGTTCGGAACCGTCACCGGCCGCAAGCGCCGCTGCGGCTGGTTCGACGCGGTGCTGGCGCGCCAGTCGGTGACGATCGGCGGCATCGAGGGCGTGGTGCTGACCAAGATCGACGTGCTGGACGGCTTCGACACCCTGCGCGTCTGCGTCGGGTATCGGCTGGGCGGCGAACGGCTCGACTACCTGCCGGCCGGCATGCGCGACCAGGCCGCGTGCGAGCCCATCTACGAGAACCTGCCGGGCTGGAAGGAAACCACCGCCGGGATCCGTGACTTCGACGCCCTGCCCGCCGCGGCCAGGGCCTATGTGCGACGCATCGAGTCGCTGATCGGCGTCCCCGTGGTGCTGATCACCACCGGCGCCGACCGCGACGACACCATCGTCATGGCCGATCCCTTCGAAGCGTGAGACGCCGTCAAGGCGTTCTTTACCAAGAAGGACGTTAATCCGCCGGTCCGCTCAGAACGAGCCGGGGAGGGACGCCGCATGTACGCGGAAGCAAGAATCGATCGGCGCGTCGCGGCCGCGATGGAGCGGGTGCTGATCATCGACGCCCAACCGGCGGCCACCAGGCTGCTATCGGGCCTGCTGCGCGATATCAGCCCCTGCCAGATATGGTCGACCGCCAATGTTTACGGCGCCCTGGGCCTGGCCGAGCGCGTCGACCCGCGCATCGTCTTCGTCACCAAATCCGAGAGCGTGGACGGCGGCGCCCTCGCCCGGCAACTGCGCCGCAGCGACCTGCCCTGTCGCAGGGCGCCGCTCATCATGATCGGCGCCGAGGCGACGGCCGCCACCATCATCGGCGCCCGCGACGCCGGCGTGCACGAGTTCCTGCGCAAGCCCTTCACGCGAGGCGAGCTCGTCAAACGCCTTGAAGCCGTGGCGGTGCGGCCGCGGGACTGGATCGAGGGGATCGGCTACATCGGCCCGGACCGGCGGCGGTTCAACTCGGCGGCCTATTCGGGCGCCCTGCGCCGGCGTATGGACCACGCGGTCACCCCCGACGAGGGACGCATCGAACAGGCGCTGAAGATCCTCAAGATCGCCTTGGACGTCATTGGCGAAGATCCGCGTCAGGCGCTGCGGGCGATGAGAGCGCAGGCGAGCGACCTGGCGCAGCTCGCGGCGTCGCGCCAGGACGGCGATCTCGCCGCCTCCGCCATCGCGCTGAACGTCACGCTGGCGGCCGCGACGCCGCGGACGCTGCGCCGCGCCGAGATCGAGCCGCCGGCCGCGCCCCTTCTCGCCCGGCTGGTCGCGGCGATGCCCGGCCGGCGCACCGCCGCCTGATGGCCTCGCTGCAGGCCCTCGCGGACGCGCTGCCGGCTTACGCCAACGACATCGCTCTCAACCTGACCTCGCTAGTCGAGGAGACGCTGCTCCCGGAGCCGCGGAAGTGGGGCTGCTTCGTCGCCTCGGCGCACGCGGTGGCGACGCCGGCGGTGGTCCAGGCCATGGAAGCGGCCGCCGCCGAGGCGGGGATGACGTCCGAGGCCATCGCCGCGGCGCGCGGCGCGGCCGCGATCATGGCCCAGAACAACATCTACTTCCGCGCCCTGACCCTGATCAGGGATCAGACCTACCGGACCCTGCGGGCTAGAATCCGTATGCGGATCGTCTCTAATCCCGGCGTGCCGAAGGACGATTTCGACCTCTGGTGCGTGGCCGTCTCGGCCATCCACGGCTGCCCGGACTGCCTGGACGCCCACATCGGCGCCCTGCGCGGTCGCGGCGTCGAGCCGATCGCGATCCAGACCGCACTGCGCATCGCCGCCGTCACCCACGCCGCCTCCCGCGTCCTCGCCGGCGAAGCCGCGGCAGGGACAGTTGGCCCACGGCGGCGCCGCTAGGAACGGGAACGTCCGGCCCCGGATCTGCCCTGCGGGTCCCCGTGGCGGCGGACGGGATGCGACGTTTTTCTCTTGCGCCCTCGCCGCCGTTGAATCGCGTCCGACCAGGCCTTGACGGCTGACGTCACCGATAATCACCGATAACGCCGGTCCCCGCCCGCGTCGCGGACAAGCCGCCGCACGCCTTCTCGCCTCGGAACCTGTTGCCCCCAAGCCACAATCCCAACCCAAACGATGTCAAAGACCCAGCCGCCTCCGGCGTTACCGATAGAAATGGTGCGCCTCCACAACGACGTCAACCGGCGAAGACCTCGGGACCTTGCCGAACGCGCCTGCAGGGGTGAGTCGAGTCATAGGATCGCTACGGCATCACCTTATGCGATCGTCCGACGGTTCGCGGTCAGCTCGATCAAGCAGTCCGGTTCAGTCGCGAACCAAGCGTAGCTCCCCCAGGCAAGGTTCGCGATCGTCTTCCTAAAAGGAGCCATGCCCCGGTCGAGGTATGCGGACACAAAGGCGACATGCTCGAGTGGGAATCCCGCCTCCGCCACAAGCGATTCGAGCGCGGCTTTTCTTCGTTCGCTTATTGGACCGTCTGTTGCGACCACCTCCAAGAACACAAGCAGCGGGATCGTCGGAGCCAGGTCCACCATGACGACGTCCGGCAGGTCCTGATCGGCTCTGATGTTCAATCCGATCGCCTTGGCGCGAACCAAGTCCAGGTCGAAGACCTTATCGCCACTGTCGCTTATGGCGATGATCGCAGGTTGGCCGAGGAACCGTTTGGCGAACACCTCGACCACAGCCCGTGTTATCGCGGCGCTTGGCCCATCGCGCATGCGGCGCGTGTCGCCATTCGGGAAAGTAATCAGGACGCGACCGTCACCGTCGGATGCGCCCTGGCGGGCAAGAGCGATCCTTGCGCGGGCGCCCGGGCTGAGCGCCGAAGTCTGCCAGGC
>DATJRL010000373.1:0-5066 GCA_035504785.1 Caulobacteraceae bacterium | reverse complement strand
CCGCCCATCAGTCCGGACGCCACGGCGCCCAGGAGCGCGGCGGGCACCGTCCTGACGAAGAGCAGCGGCACCATCTGCGGCACCGCGAACACCGTTCCCCAGAGCAGCAGCACGCGCAGCGGGAGCTTTCGGCACAGCCAGCCGAACAGCAGGTAGGTCGGGATGAAGCCGCCGGAGAACAGCACGTTCCACATCGTCGCCTGGGCGTCGCTGGCGTGCAGCGCGTTTTGCAGGTGGAACTGCAACGGCGTGCCGGACCCTGGTGCGAAATTCCACAGGATCCAGATGCCGAGGGCCGGATAGACCGGATAGTGGCGCAGGAGGCGCCCGACGTCCTTGAGAGGATGGAACTCGCCGCTGCTTTCGCCCCGGACGTTGTCGTACACCACCTTGGGCCGCCAGATCGCGAACAGCGCGAAGCCGCCCATGATGGCCGCGCCGACAAGGAACAGTTGGCGCACCGCCTCGTTCACGGCCTGGTGCTCGAGGTAGTTGCTCAGGTAACCGCCGACCGCGAGCGGCAGCAGCCCGGCGACGCTGGCGACGACGTTCATCACCGTGCTCATCTGCCCGGACATCACATGCTGACGGGCGATCGTGGCGGCGAGGCCGGTTTGCCCGGCGACGGCGAACTGGAAGATCGACCCGAGCAGGATCGAGTAGGCCAGCAAGCTGACCACCGAGACCGGTACGAAGGCGAACGCCGCGTACAGGAGCGCGGCGACGCCGCCGAAGATCATCATGAAGCCGCGGTCGCGAAGTCCGAACGGATTCCATAGGTCGCGGACGAACCCTGGAACGAACGCGAAGTACGAAGGAAGCGCCGCGACGAGCAGGAACAGGGAGAGTTGGGTCGCGCCCAGGTGCAGTCGGTTCTTCAGGATGAAGAAAAGCGGCGCGCCGATCAGGCCGCCGCCGCCGAAGCTGATGATGAACACCAGAACGCCGAGATACAGCAGGATGCGGTTGCGATCGTTGGCCGGCAAAGTTCTCGGGGCAGGCGCATCGAAGGCCGTAGCGGCCGCGGCGTCGGTGGTCATGGGCGGCGTCGGGCCTTCACGGGGCAATCAACGAGAACACGAATCGAGGTCTCGCACGACTGCGCGCCCGCGCCAAGCCTACCCCCTTTGCGACTAATGGCGCAGCAGCAGCCAGGCCAGGGACCCGGCGCCGGCGAGCGCGCAATAGATCGCGAACGGATCGAACGCGCGCACCTCGGTCTGCTTGAACCAGCGCATCAAGGCGACTGTCGACAGGAAGGCGACGACCCCGGCCACGACCCCGGCCAGGACCGCCACGCTGCTGAAATGGTCGTGGGCCTTCAGCATCTTCGGCGTTTCCAGCACCGCGGCGGCGATGATCACCGGCGTCGCGGTCAGGAAGGAGAACCGGGCGGCGTCCTCGTGGTCGAGCCCGGCGAGATAGCCGCCGGCCATGGTCGCGCCGGAGCGGGAAAAGCCCGGGATGAGCGCCAGGCACTGCCAGAGCCCGATGGTCACGGCGTCGATCCAGCGCAGCCGCGACAGCGCCCGACCCTGACGGCCGCGCATCCGTTCGGCCGCGAACAGCATCGCGCCGTTGGCGATGAGGATGCCGGCCGCCAGCACCGGCGAGCCGAAGGCGTGGCGCAGCGGCTTTTCGAGCAGGAAGCCGACGATGACCACGGGGATGGTCGCCACGACGACGCGCCAGAAGATGCGGCGTTCGGACTCGGCCCGGGGGCCGCGCCGGAACAGCACCGCGGTCGCGAAGCTCAGCCAATCGCGCCAGAAGTAGAGGAGCAGCGCCAGCGCTGTGCCCAGGTGCATCACCACCAGGAAGGGCAGGAAGCTGTCGGCGTTTTCGTCGATGTTCCATCCTAGGATCGCCGGCGCCAACACGGCGTGGGCCAGACTTGAGATGGGGAAGAGCTCGGTGATCCCTTGCACGACGGCCAGGAAGATCGCCTGAAGAGCAGTCATGTGCGGGTCTGGCGCTCCGGGTCGATCCTGCGGACGCCGCCTGTCATAGCGGATTCGCTGCGCCTGTCAGCGCGGCTTGACGCGCGCTCCCCGCCCGGCTGAATCCGGCTTGGCCGTTTCTCGGAGCCCCGCATGGCAGAGTTCCCCGCTGACATCTTCACCGAGACGCGGGACATCGATCCGGACACCCTGGCCAACCTCGGTCCGCTCCGGGCGCTGGCCGGCGTCTGGGAAGGGCGCAAGGGCAAGGATGTGAACCCCAAGGCCGACGGACCCGACCGCGCCGACTTCATCGAGCGGATCGAACTGCAGCCGATCGATCCGCAGTCCAACGGGCCGCAGCTGCTCTACGGGCTGCGCTATCACGCCCACATCCTGAAACCGGGCGAGGCGGCGACCTACCACGACCAGATCGGCTACTGGCTCTGGGAGCCGGCGACCGGACTGGTGATGCAGTCGTTAACCATCCCCCGCGCCCAGGCCGTGCTGGCTAGCGGCCACGCGGCGAAGGACGCGACGACGTTCAAGGTGTCGGCGCGGCGCGGGTCGACCAGCTACGGCATCGTCTCCACCGACTTCCTGGAGCAGGCGTTCCGCACCGAGTCGTACGAGATCGTGGTGACGGTCCACCCGGACGGGACATGGAGCTACGACGAGGTGACGATGCTGGTGGTGAAGGGCGAGCCGGCGCCGTTCCGCCACACCGACAGCAACACCCTCGCCAAGGTGGCCGAGCCCACGCCCAATCCGCAGATGCGCGGCAGCCCGCTGGCCTGACGGGGTCGACCGGGGCCGGCAATGTGAGCTTTGGGAAACACTGCGACACGCTCCCGACACCAGCGGAGGCGAAGTTGGGCGCATGCGCACCCCGTTGCTCGCCGCGTTCTGCCTGAGCTGCCTCGGCGCGCCGGCGATGGCGGACGGCCCGATCGCGACCTCCAACCCGGCGCAGGCGCCCGCGCCGATGCAGGTGGGCGGCCCGCCGCCGCTGACGCGGGACGATAGCGCCGACAGCTTCGGCGCCGCGCCGGCGCGGGTGATCGGGCCTTGCGGCCCGACCCAGGCGACGCCCGACGGGCGTCCCGACGCCACGCCGCACGGGGAGGTGTCGGCCGGAGTGGGCACGGACGGATACCGTCAGCTGAGCGCCGTGGTGTGCAAACCGCTCGGCGCCGCCGGCTCCCTCACGATCGGCGCCGGAACGACGCAGTTCGGGAGCCTGCCGCCGCCCCGGCGTTAGGGGCCCTGCGCGCGCGATCTCAGCAGTGGACGCTGTTGCGGCCGATGGCGTTGCCCGTCAGCGCGCCGGCGCCGGCGCCCAGCAGCGCCGACGGGCCGTTGCCATGGGTGATGGCGCTGCCGATGATCCCGCCGCCGATCGCGCCCGCCACGGCGCCGATGGCCCCCGAGCGGTGCGACCGCGCACGGCAGCTGTGGCGGTGGCGATAGTAGTGGTGATGATAGACGCGGTGGGGCGGCGGCTGGGCGCTCGCGGGGCCGGTCACGCCGGCGCTCGCCAGACTGACGGCCACGCCGGCGGTCAGCATCAACTTGCGCAACATGCGATGAGTCCCTTTTCGGAGTCGCCCCTCGCCCCCGACCTTAGCAATGCCTTGCTTGGGCGAAAGGTTCCGGTCTGGGACGGCCACGGTCGCCGGCTCGTTCGCCGAGCGTGGGCCGCGCATCCAAACCTGTCCTCCCACGCTATGCTCGGCTTGGCGGCGTGTTTTGCTGAACCATCATCGCGGTCAGCTGGCGCGCCATGCGCATGAAATCGTGCGGGTAGGGCAGGTGCGGCTCGCTGACCGCGTCGATGCGTTCGATCGCCTCGGCCGGAAGCTCGACCTCCAGAGCGGCCAGGTTGTCGCTCAACTGCTGTCGCGACTTCGGCCCGATGATCGGCGCGACGATTCCCGGTCGCGCCAGGTTCCAGGCCAGCGCCACCGCGAGCGGCGAGGCGTTGAGCCGGCGGGCTTCCTCGAGCAGCACCGAGACGATCTGGTGGTTGCGCTCGTTCAGCGCGCGCGTGCGCCAGACGCTCTGGAAGGGTCCCGGCGCGGCGAAGCGCGTGCCCTGCTGCGGCTCCTCGCCGGGCTTGTACTTGCCGGTCAGCATGCCGCCGCCCAGCGGGCTCCACGGGATCACGCCGAGGCCGAACTTGCGGCAGGCGGGCAGGATCTCAACCTCGATGTCGCGGGCGAGGATGCTGTACTGCGGCTGCAGGCTGACCAGGGGCTCCCAGCCCTTCGCGGCGATGGTCAGGCAGGCCTCGACCACCTGCGACGCGGTCCAATTGGAGACGCCGATGTAACGAACCTTGCCCTGGCGAACGAGGTCGTTGAGCGTGCCGAGCGTCTCCTCCAGCGGCGTCGCGTCGTCGTAGCGGTGCATCTGATAGAGATCGATGTAGTCTGTTCCCAGCCGGCGCAGGCTGTCCTCGCAGGCCTTCACGACATGTTTGCGGCTGGCGCCGGAGTCGAACGGGCCGGGCCCGAGCGGCGAGGCGGCCTTGGTGGCGACGACCACCGCGTCGCGCCGGTCCTTCACCGCCTTGCCGACGATCGTCTCCGACTTCGTGCCGGAGTAGACGTTCGCGGTGTCGATGAAGTTGTGTCCCGCGTCCAGGTAGGCGTGGATGATCCCGATAGACGTCGTCTCGTCGCAGCCGAACTGCTCGTTGCCGAAGTTCATGGCGCCCAGGCAGAGGGGCGAGACGCGTAGCCCCGACCGACCCAGATTCCGCAATCCTTGTGAGGCCATCTCCGTCACTCCTTTGGTTCGCCGCCGGTCCAGGTCCGCCCCACCAATAGGCCCCCGTCACGCCGCCATCCATGATGAAGTCCGGGTGATCGACCGGGCGACGGTCGGCGTCAGCGAGGACTCGGCTCGCGCCACATGCTCCACATGGTGGGGGCGTCGTGGCGGGCCTTGTGTTCGGAGATGACCTCGAAGCCGTGGCGAAGGTAGAGGGCGACGTTGCGCGTGGTCCCGGTCTCCAGATAGGCGGGCAGGCCCTCGGCGTCGAGGCGGGCGTTCGCGGCGCGCAGCAACGCCGAGCCGACGCCGCGGCCCTGCGCCGCCGGCGTCACGCCCAGGAACCACAGG
>DATJRL010000372.1:0-4261 GCA_035504785.1 Caulobacteraceae bacterium | reverse complement strand
GCGGCGACACGGTTCTTCGCCCTGCCGAACGCCCGCCTGGCCGCCTTCAACGGCGGCGAGCCCAGCGCCCGATCCCACGTCGCCGCCGCCCTCGCCCTCGACGCCGCGTCCAGCGATCCCGGCAAGTCGGCGCCCTACGGTCGGTTCCATCGGATGCACGGGCCCGGTCTGGAACTCATCGTCGATGTCGGCGCCGCGGCCCGTGGCCCTTGGGCTGCGAGCGCCTGCGCCCAGACCGGGGCGATCGAGGTGGCGTGCGACGGCCGCTGGCGCTTGATCGTCGGCTCCGCCGCATCGGCGAAGGCGCCGCCCGGCGAGAGCGTTCGCGGTCCGCGCGGCGGCTCGTGCCTCGCCCTCGGCGACAGCCGGCCCGACCCGGAAGAGGACGTAGCCGTCGATCGCCAGGAGAGCGAGGATGCGGTCTGGCTCGACCTCTCGCACGATGGCTGGCGCCGCGAGTTCGGCCTTTCCTGCACCCGCCGCCTCTACCTCGATCACTCCGCCGGCGAGTTGCGCGGCGAAGACGCGATCAACCCGTCCGGCCGCGCGCGCCGAGGCGCCGCCAGCTTCGAGGTCCGCTTTCACCTGGCGCTCGGCGTTGCGGCGTCGATCGCCTCGGACGGCAAGAGCGCGCTGCTTCGCCCAGCCGGCGGGAGCGGCTGGCGACTGCGCAGCGACGCCGAACTCCGCCTCGAGCCAGGCGCGATCTTCGAGGAAGGCGCGCCACGCACGGTCGAGGTGCTGGTGATGGCCGGAACCGTCAGCCTGATCAAGGGCGCCCGCATCCGCTGGAAACTCTCCCGCGACGAAGCCCGCGAGTAGCCGCTCCCTTCTCCCCTTGCGGGAGAAGGGTCTGACGGCTTTCACGCTTGACTCCTAATTCCCTGTGCGCCATACACTGTGTGATACACACCGTGTAGCACACACCATTTTGCGCACAGCATGCCGCTCGACGACGACACCTACGAGAAACTCCGCCTGGAGCTGCGCCGCGGCAGCCTGGTGCTGGCGGTGCTCGCCGCCCTGAAGGTCGAGCGCTACGGCTACACCTTGCGCAAGCAACTCGCCGACGCCGGCCTCGCCATCGAGGAAGGGGCGCTCTACCCGATGCTCCGGCGCCTGGAGAGCCAGGGCCTGCTGACCAGCGAATGGCGCGAGGAGGACAAGCGCAACAAGCGCTTCTACCGCTTGTCACCCGACGGCGGGGCGCTGCTGGACGAGCTCGCCGCCGAGTGGCGCGCCATCAACGAAACTCTCAACCGCCTGATCTGAAGGGGCCAGAGCCATGGACCTCATCGACCGCTATCTCGCCGCCGTCGGCGTGCTGCTGCCGCAAGCGCAGAAGGCCGACATCATCGCCGAGCTGCGCGACGTGCTGCTGAACCGACGCGAGGAGAAGGAGGCGACGCTCGGCCGTCCGCTGACGCGAAGCGAGAACGAGGCGCTGCTCAAGGACTTCGGCAATCCGTTGACCGTGGCCGGGCGCTACGGACGCCAGCAATACCTGATCGGGCCGGAACTCTACCCGATCTACGTCTTCTCGCTCCGCATCGTGCTCGCCGCGGTCGTCGTGTCGGCGGTGATCACCGGCGTCGTTCAGGGCGTGTTCGATCCCGCCAACGCCGCCAATGCGGTGCTGGCGGCGTTCAACATCGTCTGGACGGGAGGGTTCACGGCGCTGGGCGTGGTGACGGCGATCTTCGCCGGCCTGCAGCGCACCTCGGCTGGAGCGCGAATCCTCGAGCGCTGGAGCCCGAACGACCTGCCCCGCCTGCCGAGGCGCCGCCGTCGCGGCTGGCCCGACTTCGTCGCGGCGATCGTGGTCAACGTCATCTTCCTGCTCTGGTGGTCCCACCTGATCAACTTCTGGCAGCCGCTCATCCTCGCCGGGCCGGGGCAGAGCCTGCACATCGGCCTCGCCCCGGTCTGGCGCGAACTCTACTGGCCGGTGTTCGCGCTCGCACTCGGCGTGATCGCCATCAACGGCGCGCGGCTGGCCGGGTTGGCGCACGGACGCCTGGTGCACGGGCTGGACATGGCGCTGCAGATCGCGACGCTCGGCGTGGCCGGCTACGCCTTGCGCGCCGGGCAGTGGGCGGTGGTCACCGGTCGAGGTCTCGACGCCGCCGCGCTACGGCAGGTTCAGTACGGCGTCGATGTCGGGCTGATGGTGACGCTGATCGTGGTCATCGTCGTCGCCACGGTCACCCTCGGTTACGACGCTTGGCGGCTCTATCGCCCGGCGCCCGCGGCGGCCTGAGGCTGGCGTTTGCCGCCCATCGGGCCTATGCTCCGCCCGTCCGCGTGACTGGCGAAGGGTGGATCACCACCGGGGAGCGCGGGCTATCGCTATGAAGCCGCACGCCTGGGCGCCCCTCTCGACTTGGAGCACGCCGTGACTGCGCCTCATTTTCCCACTGCCCCCGATATCGCCCCGATCCGCCGGGCCCTGATCTCGGTCTCCGACAAGACCGGCCTCGCCGAAACCGCCAGGGTTCTCGCCGACTTCGGCGTGGAGCTGGTCTCCACCGGCGGCACTCGCGCCGCCATCGCCGCCGCCGGCCTGCCGGTGAAGGACGTCTCCGAGCTCACCGGCTTTCCGGAGATGATGGACGGGCGGGTGAAGACCCTGCACCCGGTGGTGCACGGCGGCCTGCTCGGCGTCCGCGACGCGCCGGAGCACGCCAAGGCCATGGCCGACCACGGCATCGAGCCGATCGACCTGCTCTACGTGAACCTCTACCCGTTCGAGGCCGCCGTGGCCCGCGGCGCCGGCGTCGCCGAATGCGTCGAGAACATCGACATCGGCGGGCCCGCGATGATCCGCTCGGCGGCCAAGAACCACGCCTACGTCGCCGTCTGCACCGAGCCGGAGGACATGGCCGAGGTCGTGGAAGCGATGAAGACCGGCGGTACGACTCTGGCGCTGCGCCGCAAGCTCGCGGCCAGGGCCTACGCCCGCACCGCGGCCTACGACTCGGCCATCTCCACCTGGTTCGCCGAGCAGAACGGCGGGGGCGGCGAGTGGCCGGCGCGCAAGTCGATCGCCGGGACGCTCAAGCAGACCATGCGCTACGGCGAGAACCCGCATCAGGCCGCCGCGCTCTACACCTTCCCCAACCCGCGTCCCGGCGTCGCCACCGCCCGCCAGCTGCAGGGCAAGGAGCTCAGCTACAACAACATCAACGACACCGACGCCGCGATGGAGCTGGTGGCCGAATTCGATCCCGCGAAGGAAGCCGCGGTCGCCATCATCAAGCACGCCAACCCCTGCGGCGTCGCTCTCGGGCCCGACCTGAAGACCGCCTACGAGCGCGCCCTGCGGTGCGACCCGGTGTCGGCCTACGGCGGCATCGTTGCGGTCAATCGCCGGCTGGACGCCGCCGCCGCCGCCGAGATCGGCAAGATCTTCACCGAGGTGGTGATCGCGCCGGAGGCGGACGAGGACGCCATCGCCCGCTTCCGCCGCCGCAGGGACCTGCGCCTGCTCGTCACCGGCGCTATGCCGGACCCGACGGCGCGGGGCGAAACCTTCAAGTCCGTCGCCGGCGGCTTCCTCGTCCAGACCCGCGACGACGCCCGGCTCGCCGCCGCCGACCTCTCGATCGTCACCAAGCGCCAGCCGACCGAGGCGGAGCTGCGCGACATGCTGTTCGCCTTCACCGTCGCCAAGCACGTGAAGTCCAACGCCATCGTCTTCGCCAAGGACGGCCAGACCGCCGGCATCGGCGCCGGTCAGATGAACCGCCGCGACTCCGCCCGGATCGCCGCGCTGCGCGCCGCCGAGGCCGCCGAGGCGGCCGGACTGCCGGCCTCGCTCGCCAAGGGCTCGGCCTGCGCCTCGGACGCCTTCTTCCCGTTCCCCGACGGCCTCCTGCAGGCGGTGGACGCCGGCGCGACGGCGGTGATCCAGCCCGGCGGCTCGATCCGCGACGACGAGGTGATCGCCGCCGCCGACGCCGCCGGCGTCACCATGGCCTTCACCGGCGTCCGCGTGTTCCGGCACTGAACCGCCGACCCCGGCGGGTTCGCGAAGCGGCGCCGGCCAGCGACGTCGTGGCTTGACGGGTGACGTCACTAATGGTAACTGATTCGAACGCTGGGCTCCAGCGCGGTCTTTGACATCGTGAACACCAAACTCGGCGGCGCGGCCCGCTGACGGCCACCTCCCACGTCCGGAGGCGGGCTCCTTGCCGGCAAGCGGTCCTGGCAATTTCCGAGTTGGGGAGCTTGCCGCCGTGTCGCGGAAGCCGTGACTTCC
>DATJRL010000371.1:0-2323 GCA_035504785.1 Caulobacteraceae bacterium | reverse complement strand
TGTTCCTGCGGCCCCTGCTCCGGACGATGCAGGGCGCCGCGCCGGAGGCGCGCCTCGTGCAGGCGCGTCTCACCGCGCCGCTCGGGCCCAACGGCCAGCGCGAGCACTGGATGCGGGCGCGCCTGGGCGAAGACGGGACCGGAGCGCGGACCGCCCAGGCCCTGGCCGATCAGGATTCGTCGCTGGTGGCGGTGTTCGCCGAAGCCGATGCTCTGCTGCGCCGCGCGGCCGGGGCGCCCGCCGTCGAGGTCGGCGAGACCGTCGAGGTGCTGCCGCTCGAGCGCATGGCCTGAGCCCAGCCAGGGGCGTGGCGCAGCGCGGTGATCTCGGCCAGCACGGCGATCGCGATCTCGAAAGGCGCCTTGCCGCCGATGTCCAGGCCGATCGGGGCGCGCATGCGCTCGATGTCCCGTTCGGATAATCCCGCCGCGAGCAGGTTCAGGCGCCGATCCTCCAGCCGCCGACGCGCACCCAGCGCGCCGACGTAGAAGGCCTGTGACGGCAGGGCGGCGACGAGACCCTCGTGGTCGAGGGCCGCCTCGTGGCTCGCTACCGCGACGGCCGTCCAAGGATCGAGGCCGATGGCCGCGAAGGCGGCGGCGGGATCCTCGCGGCTGTAGGCGACGCCGGGGACGGGCGGCGGTTCAACCGGCCCCTTGGGGCGCACCAGCGTCGTCTCGAAGCCGTTCTGGACGCCGAGCGTCGCGATAGCCAGCGCCGTTGGGTCGGCGCCCATGACGATCAGGCGCGGCTGCGGGTCATAGGGACGCGCGAAGGCGCCCTGCCAAGTCTTCGGCGGTGTGTCGGCGGGTCCGCAGGCGCGCCGCTCGCCGTCGGTCAGCCACAGGGCCGGTCGTCGCGTCTTCGTCAGATCCAGAAGGGCGGCGAGGGCGGGATCGTCCGGGGCGATCCGCTCGAGCAAAATCTCAATGCGCGCGCCGCACAGCAGGCGAATGTCGGCCCAGGGACTACCCTGGCCGTAGACAAGGCGGCGGGACGGACCGCTCTCGTCAAGCATCTCGCGGGCGTGGGTGACGACGTCGGCTTCCAGGCAGCCGCCGGAGAGGAAGCCGCAGACTTCCTCCTCGGTGACGCTCATCTGGTCGCCGATGGGGCGCGGGCCTCCGCCGTCGAGATCGACGATGGTCGCCAGGGCGATGGACCGGCCGGAGACGGCGGCGCGCGCGAGGGCGGGCCGGACGTCGTCGACAAGACCGAACAGGGGCCAGGAAGGCAGGGTCTCACTCATCAATACGTCCGTTAACTGTCCGGCAACGCTGTCGATACGGCTTCTTTACGCTTGTCGCTCATGTTCGCGACCATCGAACTTCAGGGCTGGGCCGCTTTCAGGGCGTCGAAAACAGAAAATCTCATGCATCCGTTAGTTTCCAAGCTCGGATTGAGCGCGGCTCAATTCGGCCTCGACGGCGCGGCTGGTCCGCGTACCCGCGGGCCGGAGGCCGAGGTGCGCGAAATGCTCGGCTTGGCCGATCGCGCGGGCGTGCGTCTGCTCGACGCCGGACCGGCCTCCGCCCATGGCGAGGCGGTGATCGGAGCCGTGGCGCCGCGACCGTGCCGCTTCCGCGTGACGGTAAAGGCCGCCCGCGGCGACAAGGGTCCGGATCTGGTGGAGACCGAGGCGCGCGCAAGCCTTGCCCGCCTTGGCCTCACCCGCGCCGACGCGATCATGGTGCAGGCCGCTGGGGATCTCTTCGCACCATTCGGACGGGCACTCTGGAACCGTTTGCTCAAGATGCGCGACGATGGGCTGTTCGCCCGGGTTGGCATCTCGGCCTACGCATCCGACGACCCGGCGGGCCTCGCGCGGCGGTTCCGGCCCGACATCATCCAGGCGCCGGCGAGCCTGCTCGACCAGCGCCTCCTGCTCGACGGAAGCCTGGCGCGGGTGCGCGACCAGGGTGTCGAGGTGCACCTGCGCTCGATGTTCCTGAACGGACCGCTATTCCGGCCGCCGGGACGCGTGCCGGCTCCTTATCAGGCCGCCGCCGCGCGGGTTTCCCGCGCACGCCGGATGATCGCCGAGGGCCGGAGCGATCCGCTGCAGGCGGCGCTCGGCTTCGCCCTTTCACGTCCCGAAGCGGCCGCGGTGATCGTGGGGGCCGCGACGGTGGCGGAGTTCGCGGCCATGGTCGCCGCCGCCGCCAAGCCGCCCCCCGATCTCGACTGGGACGACATGGCCCTCGACGACCCCGAAGCCCTCGACTCCCACCGCTGGGTCGCGGCTTAAGGGGGTATCCCTGCCGCCCGAACGGCCGCCTTTCCCCTCCGACCCGCCTTCGATCGGCCACCTCCCGCTTTTTTC
>DATJRL010000370.1:0-2325 GCA_035504785.1 Caulobacteraceae bacterium | reverse complement strand
CTGTCATCTCCATCTTGTTCTTCCAATCGGACGGCAGTTGCGGAAGAATCACGCGATCGCGCTAAATTCCGCAGATGTCCGAAGTATGCTCGATTCGGTCCTCTCTGCAAGAAAATAAGGGTTGACAAGGTATTAACAACGATGCCCTGCCCTGCCCGCCGTCGCCGGGTTAGCCGCGGCTAACTCGAGCGCCCTCGCGTTTCGTGGCGCACCGCGAAACTCGGCCGTTCAGACCGCCAGCCGGGCCGCCTTGCCCTTTGTCCGATCAGCGTCGTTGCAGTAGCGGCCGCCTGTTGGACGGAGCGGCGCTGGGGCTGCTGCATGCCCTCGGGCAGCGTTACGCCCTGGCGAGCCCCTCGGTAAGATAGCCCGAGCGCAGCTCATGCGCCGAGACGTCCCGCGGATTGAGCTCGGCGGCGACGCAGTGGCGCTTGACGATGAGGTTCCCTGATTGCCGGCTCAGCACCCGTTCCTCGAGCGTCCCCCAGCGGTCCATGGCGCGGAAAAATCACGCGATCGCGCCAAATTCTGCAGATGTCGGAACTATGCTCGATTCGGTCTGCTCTGCAAGACAATACGGGTTGACAAGGTATTAACAACGATGCCCTGCCCTGCCCGCCGTCGCCGGGTTAGCCGCGGCTAACTCGAGGACCCCTCGCGAATGGTGCCCGCGAAACTCGCCGTTCAGATCGCCAGCCGCGCGGCCTTGCCCTCTGTCCGATCCGCGTCGTTGTAATAGCTGGCCGCCTGTTGGACGGATCGATGTTGGGACTGCTGCATGGCTTCCGGCAGCGACACCCCCTGGCGGGACGCCTCGGTGAGATAGCCCGAGCGCAGCCCATGCGCCGAGAACTCCCGCGGATCCAACCCGGCGGCGGCGCAGCGGCGCTTGACGATCAGGTTCACCGATTGCGGGCTCAGCGCCCGTTCCTCGAGCGTTCCCCAACGGTCTATGGCGCGGAAGACCGGGCCGCGTGCGATCTTGGCGCGTGCGATCCAGGCCCTCAGCGCCGCGGCGGGTGGGCCGATCATGAGGGCCTTGGCGTCGTCGTCGGCCTCGGTCGTCTTGGTGCGGCCGAGTCGGACCGAGAGGCAGGGCAGCGGCGTCGAGGTCGGGTCTGTGGGATCGGACAAGACGGGCGGGTCGTCTCGCAGCTGCTCGAGTCGGAGGCCGGCGATCTCGCTGCGCCGGCGGCCGCCCGAGCCGAAGGCGGCCATCAGGATCGCGAGATCGCGGACGTCGACGAGTTCGTTGGAGCGGCACGTGGCGGTGAGCCGATCGAGAATGTCGCGCGTGACGGCGCGCTCGCTCTTCCGCCGGCGGGGACGCCCGGAGGCCCGGACGGCGAGGCGCAGGGCCGAGCGGAGGGCAGGGGAGGCGAACGGGCCCTCGAGCCCTCGCCAGCGGTGCATGGTCGACCAGCTCGCGAGGCGCCGCCGGACGGTGTCGGGCGCGTGCGGGCCTTTGGTTCGCAATAAGCCGTTGGCGCGTAGAGCGTCGCCGACGTCGGCCGGCATGCCATGGCGGTCGTCGGCTTCGCGCTTACCAGGATCCCAGAGGTGATGCGCCACGAATTTGAGCGCCAGCGCCTCGGCCGCCGGCCAGGCCAGGGGCGCTCCCGTAGCCGCGAGCGCCCAGGCCTCGAGGTAGGCGAGGTCGGAGGCAAGAGCGCGCAGGGTGTTCTCGCCCATCCCCTGGCGGGCCAGGTGCTTGAGGGTCTCAACGTCGTCGTCGGTCAGAAGCTCGGCGAGCCGGTCGCGCCGATCGATGGGCAGGATGGCGGCGAGCGTGTCGAGTTCGAGCGCCCTCCGCGTCCGCGGGTCGTGGAGGAACGCTGACGCGATGTCTATCATCCGCGAGACCTGCCGGCGGCCGACGCTGGGTGGCGAGGAACGTCGGTGCGTGGGAAATCGTCGCCTTTGAATAGAAGCGGTGCGCGGCTGACCGCGGCCACGGCATAGGCGAAGCAGTCGCCCATGTTGAGGCCGGCAGGGTGGCGGCCCTTGCCATACCGGTCGAAGGCCGCCTCCGCGGCCGCAAAGTGTTTGCGGTCGAAGGGCAGGGGCGTGACGTTGGGCGCCTCGGCCAGCGCCGTCACGATGGCCGCGGCGTTGGCGAACCCCTTGGCGGCGAGCACGATGCGGATCTCGAACAGGGTCGGCCAGCCGATCAGCACCGCCTCGTCCCGAAGGGCGCGCTTGAAGTCTTCCGCCTCCGGCTCGTGGAGCGCGATGGCAGCGACCGCCGAGGTGTCGAGGGCGATCATCCTTAGCGCCGCGGCGGTGCGAGAGGCGGCCGGGAGGGGGGTCACTTCGGCAAGCCCC
>DATJRL010000369.1:0-2909 GCA_035504785.1 Caulobacteraceae bacterium | reverse complement strand
GGTGGATGCGTAGAGCTTGAAACTCTCGTCCCAAAGGCCGCCGGGATTGCGAACCTGCACGGTGGTGCGGCGGAAGAACACCGCGGCGAAGTCGGCCTCGTCGCGGTGGCGCATCGGCTCGAGCAGCAGAGCCCAGGATTTTCCCCCGCCGGCAGCGCCGCCGTAAATCGCGATGTCGGCCTTGGAGGCCAAAAACTTGGACTGTGGGCCGACCTGCGGACGGAACCGATCGACCTCAGCTGCCGGCGGGTCTGGGGATTTTGCGCAAGGGTCGTCCGTTGTCCGGGATCTCGAAGATGACTTGGCGGCGGGGTCGGGCGACTTTGGCATCGCTTGGGCCTCGCTGAACCGGCGTCCGGGTCCACAGCGCCATGGCCTTGGCCCAGACGGCGGGATGGAAGACGTTGTCCTTCATGACCGCCTCGCGCGGCAGCCGGCGCCACCAGGCGAGCGCCTCGGTCTCGGCGAGATCGAGGGCATGGTCGAACTCCGGGTGACGGGCCGCCCAGACGGCGAACTGCCTCAGGCCAACGCTCAGCCGAACGGCGATCTCGGCGCGACTGAGACCCTCGCGCCCGAGTTCGACCACACGCTGGACGAACTCTGGATCGTAGTCGGGCACGGGCGTCAGGGTCATCGGCGGGGGCTTCGCGGAAGGCGAAACGGCCCGGCGTTTGGGCCGGACCGCTCGGGGCGGATTGGTGAAGACACCGAAAGTAACACTACATTCGTGGCGATTCGTCAAGCGAAATTCGCGATTGCGCCAGCACTTTTGGTAATTGCGCCGGAGCCCTTCGCGGCGCGGCGGTTGGCGTCGGCCTGCGCCAAGGCCTCGACGAGGGCGCGGCGGACGGTGCGCGGATCCGCCTTCAGGGCGACCGCCGCGGCGCGGATGGTGGAGTCGAGACCGCAGACCTGGTCGAGCACCGCGGTCTGCCGAGCCGTGAGGCCGGCGCGGAAGACGCGCAGCAGTTCGGCGGCGGCGAAGACCACCTCCTGCGGCCCGGCGCTGGCGCGCAGCGGCGAGCGGCCTCCGATCGGGGCGAGGTTGCGCGCCGGGGTCCTCAGCGAGGCGGTGGTCTCGTAAGCCCAACGGTAGGCGCGGCCGACCTCGAGCAAGCGCTCGTCCTTCACCACGCCGCCGCCCAAATCGCCGCGCTCGAAGGCAAGCTGCAGGCCGCCGCGGCTGGCGATCCTCACTCGCGACACCGTCTCCTGACGGTAGACCGGCAGGCCGTGGCGGACGACGCGGGCGCCGCGGTCGTCGAGGAGCGGCGCGGAGACGCGGACGCTCTCCGCCCTCACCTCTTCGCCGCGGGCATGGGCCAGGGCCATGGTCTCGGCGAGGCCGGCGGCGAGGCTCTGACTCTGCCGACGCTCGGCGCGGCGACGGTCGAGGTCCCGCAGCTCACGCTGGCCGGCGACAGCGAGGGCGCGGTTGGGACTGGCCAGTTTGCGTTCGGCCTTGTCGAGGCGGCGACGCTCCTCACGGGTCAAGGCCTCCGGGTCGGCGGCGGGGCGCGGTTCGGCCGGTCGACGTTTCGCGGCGGTCATCGGATCTCCTAACTCAAGGCCGCCAGCTGCGGGCGGCGCGCTCGGCGTGGCGGCGGGAGAGCTGCGCGTGCAGGCGCGCCGCGGCGTCGTGACTGGTGAGACGCGCCAGCGCCTGGCCGGCCTGGCGCATCAGCGCGGCGCAGGCGGACGGCGCATCGACGGCGCGGGCCAAGGCCTCGGCGACCGCCCGCTCGGCGACGTCGTCGGGTCCGTCGGTCATGGCGAGGACCTCGGCGCGGCGGGCCGGCGCGCCAGGGCGCGGTGGACGGAGCAGTAGGCGAGACCCTCGGCCGGTCCGCCGCAGAACAAGACGGCGTGCATTCGGCCCGGACCGGGATCGTCGATCGGCCAGCGGCAGCCGTTGTCGGGCAACCCCGCCAGCGTGGTTGGCAAGCCCGTGGGTGGCGCCTCGCGCAGCGGCGGCAGAGGCCGCGGCGGCCGCGCCGGCGGCAGTCTGCGCTCGATCCGGCCGCGGACCGTGGCGGCGGCCGGGGCGGCGCGCAGGACGTCGAGGCGCGGCGTCGTCGCTTCTCGTTTGCGGTAACCGAGACGGCGCACCTTGCTGAGCACCGCCGCGCGAGAGACGCCCGCCCCGATGGCGGACGCGACCTCGCTCGCCGATAGCCCCTCAACGATGAAGAGTTCCAGCACGCGCGCCTCGGCTTCCGGGGTCCAGGGCGAGGGCGTTGGATTGCGCGGGATGGCGGGCGGCGATCGGTTTCGCATGGCGGCGACAGTTACTATCAGTGCTGATCGAAGTCAACAGTGACGTTACACATGGTGACGTGATAAGGAGTAAAATTACCGCATTTGCGGATGGCGAGCAGGACCATGGCGGACACCAGCTGGCGGAACCTGGAACTCTGGGAACGGGTCAAATGGGCGAGGTCGCAGCGCTTCGAGAGCGCGGCGGCGGCGGCGCTGGCCCTTGGCATGAAGGAGGGGACCTACCGGTGCTACGAGCGCGGCCCGGACTCCGCCAAGTTCATCAAGCTCGAGTACGACCACGCCCGACACTTCGCCCGGGAGTTCAAGGTGCGGTGGGAGTGGTTGCTGGACGGCGTCGGCGAGCCGTGGCTGACGCGGGTCAGGGAGGACGAGCCTCAGGAGGCGACGAACAATCTCAGAGCTTGGCGGGAATACCGCGGCCTGACGACGGGCGAACTCGCGAAGAAGGCCGGCACCACCGCGCAGACCATCACCGACCTCGAAACCGGCGCCATCGAGCTGTCGGCAAAATGGCTGCGGACCCTGGCCCCGGCGCTCAGCACCCAGCCCGGCTTCCTCTTGGACCTCGATCCCAATGAGACCGATCCGGCTTTTTTCGACGCCGCCCGGGCGATCCCTAAGGAACG
>DATJRL010000368.1:0-17010 GCA_035504785.1 Caulobacteraceae bacterium | reverse complement strand
ACCTGATGCACCACCTCTGGCCCAGCGTGCCGTTCTACAACTACGCCCGCCTGTTCCGCGCTCTGAGGCCGGTGCTGCTGGTGGAGGGTTCGCGGATCGAAGGTTTGCTGGTCGGGCCGAGGCGGCGGGCCGTCATGAACTAGCAGCCCGCGAGCGGCGCCCGGCGACAACGGCCGTAGACGTTGTAAGACCGCTGAAGAGGCGGCCGCCGAGGGTATAGAGAGGATCCAGAATTCCGCCGCCAAGCGGCTTAACTCGACCCAGCAGATTCCTGCCGGGCCAGGTCGCCGCTTCCAGAGTCGCACGATGCAAGAGAGCTTCGACGAGACCCGGCTACCGGGCGCGAAGGCGGCGCGCTACGCGGCGCTGGCCGAGGAGATCGCATCGGTGCTGGAAGGCGAGCCGGATCGGACGGCGCGGATGGCCACGGTGGCGGCCATGCTAGCGCAGGCGTTCGACCATTTCTTCTGGTGCGGCTTCTACGTGGTCGACCCGGCCAAGGATGGCGAACTGGTGGTCGGGCCCTATCAGGGTGCGCTCGGATGCCTGCGCATCGCCTTCGGCCGCGGGGTCTGCGGAACGGCGGCGGCGGAGCGGCGGACGGTCATCGTTCCGGACGTCGAGGCGTTCCCGGGCCACATCGCCTGCGACGCCCGCTCGAGGAGCGAGATCGTGGTTCCGACGTTCGACGCGTCCGGCGCCTTGATCGCGGTGCTGGACGTGGATGCGGTGGAACTCGCCGCCTTCGACGAAGGCGACGCGGCGGCGCTCGAGGCCATTCTCCGGGCGACGTTCGCCGGCGCCGGCCGGAGTCACAAAACCGACAAGCAATCAGTCTAACGCCCCCGAGAGCGTCCCATTGGGGCAGGACGGGCCGATGGACGACAGCCCAAAGTACGAAGAGGGGGACGTTCCTCGCCGCTACCGCAGCGTCTTCATTTCCGACGTTCATCTCGGCACGCGCGGCTGCCAGGCCGAGCTGTTGCTGGACTTCATCCGCGAGACCGCCTGCGACCGCCTCTATCTGGTCGGCGACATCCTCGACGGCTGGAAGCTCAAGGGCGGCTGGTGGTGGCCGCAGGCGCACAACGACGTGGTGCAGAAGATCCTGCGGATGGCGCGCAAGGGCGTCGCGGTCACCTACATCCCCGGCAACCACGACGAGATGGTCCGCCAGTTCTTCGGCGTGCACTTCGGCGGCGTGGTGGTGGCGAGGGACGCGATCCACGTCACCGCCGACGGCCGGCGTTTCCTGGTCACCCACGGCGACGAGTTCGACGGCGTGGTCCAGTACGCCAAGTGGCTCGCCCTCCTCGGCGACTGGGCTTATCGGACGGTCTTGATGCTCAACACCCTGGTGAACGGGCTCCGACGCCGGCTCGGCTTCGGATACTGGAGCTTCTCGGCCTACCTGAAGGCCAAGATGAAGAACGCGCTGCGGTTCATCGAGGACTACGAGGCCGCCGTCGCCGAGGCGGCGCGACGCCGCGGCGTCGACGGGGTGATCTGCGGCCATATCCACAAGGCCGAGATGCGCCAGATCGGCGACATCCTCTACGTCAACGATGGCGACTGGGTGGAAAGCTGCACCGCGCTCGTCGAGCATCTCGACGGCCGCCTGGAGATTCTGGAGTGGGCGAAGCTCCGCTCCTGGTCCATGATCCGGCGCGCCCGCGCCGAAGTCGACCACGAAGCGGGCGGGTTGCTGCCGGAGTCGCTTATCGCCTGATGCGCATATTGTTGGCCACCGACGCCTGGGAGCCCCAGGTCAACGGCGTCGTGCGCACCCTGGCGCGCGTCGTGGCCGAGCTGCGCGACATGGGCGACCAGGTCGAGGTGATCAGCCCCGACCAGTTCTCCACCTTCCCGCTGCCCACCTACCCTGAGATCAAACTGGCGGTCGGGGCGCACGAGAAGGTCCAGGAGACCTTCAAATCGTTCGAACCGGAAGCCATCCATATCGCCACCGAGGGCCCGATCGGGCTCGCCGCGCGGCGGATCTGCCTGGAGTGGAAGCTCCCCTTCACCACCAGCTACCACACGCGCTTTCCGGAGTACGTCTCGGCGCGGCTGCCGGTGCCGCTGATGGCGGGCTACGCGTACATGAAGTGGTTTCATCGCCCGTCCGGGCGGTTGATGGTGGCCACGCCCACGTTGCGCGACGAGCTCGCCCGCCACGGCTTCCGCAACCTCTCGCAGTGGTCTCGCGGCGTCGACACCGAGCTGTTCCACCCGCGCAACCCCGGCGATCGAGACGTGTTCGAGGGCCTGGCGCGGCCGGTGTTCCTCAACGTCGGGCGCGTCGCGGTGGAGAAGAACATCGAGGCCTTCGTGAAGCTCGATCTGCCGGGCACGAAGGTGGTGGTGGGCGACGGCCCGCAGCGCGAGGAGCTGATGGCGGCGCGCCCGGAGGTCATCTTCCCGGGCGCCAAGTTCGGACCGGAGCTGGCGGCGTACTTCGCCTGCGCCGACGTTTTCGTCTTCCCCTCGCTCACCGACACCTTCGGACTGGTGCTGCTGGAGGCCATGGCGACCGGCACGCCGGTGGCGGCCTTTTCGGCGGCGGGCCCGATCGACCTGATCCCCGGGTCCGGCGCCGGGGTGCTGGCGCCGGGCCGCGTGGACGGCCTTGGCGAAGCCGCGGTCGCCTGCCTGGAGCTCGACCGTGGCGCGGTGCGCGCCTTCGCGGAACAGTTCTCGTGGCGCGCCTGCGCCGAGGAGTTCCGTCGCAACCTCCAACCCTACCCGGAGCCGGAGAAGAGCCGCTTCTGGCGGCGCCTGCGCCGTCTCGCCCGCCTGCGCCGCGGCCCCCGCCGCGAGGAGACCGCGTCCCAGCCGGCCGCACCGCCGCCGTAGCGGTCAGGGTCCGCTCGGCGTCAGCTGGACGGCTTGGCGCGCGGCGAGGATGGCGTCCAGGGCCCTGCGGGAAGCCTCGATGCGAGCCGCATCGCCGCTCCATCGCGCCTCGGCCCAGCGCACGCGGGCCTCGATTTCGCGGGCTTGCAACAGGTAGCTGTCGTCGGCCGGTTCGAAGCCGCCGACCCCCAGCGGCGTCAGGTCGTCGCGCTGCCGCCTGGCCAGGGCCGTGTCGCCGCGGGCGTCGGTGATGAAGAACTGCCGCAGCTTCTCTTTCAGCTCCGGGTCGAGGTCCTTGCGCCAGAGGATCGGGTCCTCCGGCAGGGGTGGCGAGGCCCAGATCGCGACGATCTTGGCCGGCTCCGGACGCCCAGCGACCGTCAGGCGCTGCAGGAGGGCGGTGTCGACGGCGGCGACATCCAGCGTCCCGTTCGCCACGGCTGCGAGATTGGCCGCGGGGTCGGCTGTCGTGATCGACTTGAAGCACTTGGCCGGTTCGATATTGCTGGGCCCGAAGAGGTAGGCGACGGGGGCCAGCGAGTCCGGGGTCGAGCCCGGCAACGCCTGGCCGTAGCGCAGGGTCTTGTCGCATCTCAGAAGCCGATCGAGCGTCACCGGGCGCTCGGCCCTGACGACGAGCATCGACCGAAAGCCGTTGGCGCCGCCGATGGTGCGGGCGAACACCTCGCCGCCGCCGCTGCGCACCGCCCGGATCGCCGCCGCGTTGGAGAACCAGCCGGCGGCGATGCGGCGCTGTTTCAGGGCCTCGAGTTCGACCGAGTCGTTGGGCGTGAAGAACGGCCGCACCTTCAGGCCGGTCGCCGCCGCCATATCCGCCAGCAGCGGCCGCCAGTCGCTCTGCCGGCGCGGCGGCCGTCCCGTCGCCGGGGCGGCGAAGGTGATTTCGCCGGGCGGCTCGCCGGTCTCGCTGGGCCCGCAGGCGGCGAGGCCCAGGAAGGCCGCGCCTGACAGTCCGAGCGATCTTCGGCTGATCATCGCCGCCCGCCTAGGCGGACCGACGTCACCCTGTGGACTGCGGCGCGCATGGTCTCCTTCGGGCGACGAAGCCTCGCGCCCCGCCGGCTAGATGACACGCGCCATGCACGCCGGTCCATTTGCATCGCCACGCCCATTCCCCCTGCTGTCCACCGCCTTATCCACAGGCGCCGCCGGCGCCGCTTTCGGTCTTTACATCGCGGGCCATAGTCCCTATGTCGCTCGGCTCCGGCGGACCCCGTGTCCATTGCGCTGCTAACGCCGGTCTGGGTTCAACAATCCTTCAGGGGGTTGCGTGAGGTGGGAAGCTACCATACGCCCCTGGACCTGGTCCGTGAGCGGTCCCCGGAACGTCCTGTCGCCCTCGTGCGACCGGACACCGTGGCCTTAGCGGCGCGCTGGTTCCAGGACAACTTCAAGGGCGACGTCCTCTACGCCGTCAAGGCGAATCCCTCGCCGTGGGTGATCCAGACCCTGGCGCGGAACGGCGTCGCCGCGTTCGATGTCGCCTCGATCCCCGAGATCGAGCTGGTCGGCGCGCACGCGCCCGGCGCCCGGATGGCCTTCATGCATCCGGTGAAGAGCCGCGCGGCGATCGCGCGCGCCTACTTCGACTTCGGGGTGCGCACCTTCGCCTTCGACGCGCTCGAGGAACTCGACAAGATCCTCGACGTCACCGGCGGCGCCAAGGATATCAACCTCGTCGTCCGCCTGGCGGTGGAGGCCCCGGGCGCGGCCTATTCGCTCTCGGGCAAGTTCGGCGTCGAGCCGCGCGAATCCGCCCCGCTGCTGCTGGCCGCCCGCCGGGCGACCGATCAGCTGATGGGCGTCTCGTTCCACGTCGGCAGCCAGTGCATGCGGCCGTCCGCCTTCCAGGCGGCGATGGCGCAGGTCTCGCGGGCCCTCGTCCGCGCCGGCGTCTTCGCCGACGTGGTCGATGTCGGCGGCGGCTTCCCGTCGATCTACCCCGGCATGATCCCGCCGGACCTGTCGGAGTACGTCGCGGCTATCGACCGCGGCTTCGCCGAGATGATGGTGCACGAGACCACCGAACTCTGGTGCGAGCCGGGCCGGGCGCTGGTGGCGGAAGGCTCTTCGCTGCTCACCCGCGTGGAGCTGAAGAAGGGCGACGCGCTCTATCTCAACGACGGGTCGTACGGCTCGATGTTCGACGCCGCCCACGCCAAGTGGCCGTTCCCCGTGAAGCTGCATCGGTCGGACGGCGAGGCGTCGACGGCGCTGAAGCCGTTCCGCTTCTTCGGGCCGACCTGCGACTCGCTCGACGCCATGCCCGGACCGTTTTGGCTGCCGGAGGACGTCAACGAGGGCGACTACATCGAGATCGGCATGCTGGGCGCCTACGGCGTCGCGCTGTCGAGCCGGTTCAACGGCTTCGGCGATGTCGAGACCGCCGAGACCACGGACGCGCCGATGCTCTCGATGTTCGGTCTCGCGCCGCGTACGGTGGCGACGCCGCGCGCGGAGACCGCCGACGTCGTCAAGCTGTCGCGGGCGCGTGGCAAGAGGCGGCGGCGCAAGTAACTCCCCTCCCCCGTGAGGGGAGGGGTCAGGGGCGCGGGTTTGCCGGACGGCGCTCCCTATCCCCGCCCGCGATCAAAACTGATAGACCCCCACCCCCAACCCCTCCCCTCTGGGGGGAGGGGAGCCAGGTATTCCCCGATGAACGCTCCCGCCCCACCCAACTCCAAGGCCGAGCTGCTCTCCAAGGTCGTCGAGCACGTCGACATCAGCGCCTACGACGCGCGGCCGGTGATCGACGCCATGCGCAAGATGAGCTTCACCAGCCGTGACACTGCCAGAGCCGCCGACATCCTGACCATGGCGCTGGAGGACAGGGCCTGTTCGGTGTGGCTGACCCTCGCCGGCTCGACCAGCGCCGGCGGCTGCATGCACGTCTACCGCGACATGCTGAAGTTCGGCATGGCCGACGCGGTGGTGGCGACGGGCGCCTCGATCATCGACATGGATTTCTTCGAGGCCCTCGGCTTCAAGCACTACCAGGCCCAGTCCAACGTCGATGACCGCGATCTGCGCGCGCTCTACATCGACCGCATCTACGACACCTACATCGACGAGGAAGAGCTGCAGGCGTGCGACACGGCGATCTTCGAGATCGCGGGCAGCCTCGAGCCACGGCCCTACTCCAGCCGCGAGTTCATCCAGGAGATTGGCCGCTGGCTCGCCGCCGGCAACGCCAAGAAACCCGGCAGCCTGATCCAGACCGCGTTCGAGGAGGGCTGTCCGATCTTCTGCCCCGCCTTCACTGATTCCTCCGCCGGTTTCGGCCTGGTGAAGCACCAGGTGGAGCGGATGAAAGCCGGCAAGCCCTACCTCACCATCGACTCGGTCGCGGACTTCCGTGAGCTCACCGAGGTGAAGCTGAAGGCCGGCACGACCGCCCTGTTCATGGTCGGCGGCGGCGTGCCGAAGAATTTCGCGCAGGATACGGTGGTCTGCGCCGAGATCCTTGGCCACGAGGCGGAGATGCACAAATACGCCGTGCAGATCACCGTGGCCGACGTGCGCGACGGCGCCTGCTCATCGTCGACGCTCAAAGAAGCCGCGTCCTGGGGCAAGGTGCAGGTCACCGAGGAACAGATGGTGTTCGCCGAGGCCACCACCGTCGTGCCCCTGATCGCCTCCGACGCCTACCACCGCGGCGCCTGGAAAACCCGCGACAAGCGCCGCTGGCTGAGCCTGTTCAACTGACTCAGACGAACTCGATAACCGATCCATATGCCCGGAGAACTGCATCGGCCGTCAGCAGACGGAGAGGCTCCGCTCTTGCCTGGGCGACGAGCATACGGTCGAACGGGTCGCCATGAAGCTGCGGCAACGCTTCGAGTTCGAGCACGTGCGATCGGCTCACATCCAGCAAGGCGCACGCCGCACCGTCGATGAGCTTCGTCAACTCGGCAGCCGACACGTTCAGGTCGCCTGGGCGTCCGCGGCGACGCGCGTGTTTGATCGCCACTTCCCAAAGGCTGACGACGCTCACGAAGAGTTCCACGTCGCTTGCGGAGACGAGTTGGCGCGCGCGGCGAGGCAGACGGGGGCTATCCGTCACGGTCCAGAGCGCGATGTGCGTATCGAGGAGCAGCCTCAATCGTCGTCGCCGTAGAACAGCTTGGCGATCTGGTCGTTGTCCTCGTCAATGTTGTCGGGGACTGTGAACAGCCCCTTGGCGACACCGAGTAGGGCAGGGCGCTTCGGCCTCGTCTCTAAGGGCACGAGCCGGGCGGCGGGCTTGCCGTTGCGGGCGATGATCACCTCGTCTTCCGAGCCCGACTCGACAGCTTCCACGAGCTTCGAGAGGTTGTTCTTGGCTTCGAGCATGTTGACGATCGACGGCATCTTGCGGGCCCGCTTAGCTAATCTTGGCTAAGGTAGGGCGACAAGCCTCGCTCCGCAACACTCATATCCCGCCGTAGCGATCGTAGCCCTGGTCTTCCCAGTAGCCGCCCTGGCCGCCGGCGATGTTGTCGAAGCGGTCGACGGCCTGGAGGCGCAGCACGTATTTGGCCTGCTTGTAGCCGAGGTAGCGCTCGGCCCGCAGCCGCAGCGGCGCGCCGTGCGGGATCGTCAGGGGCTCGCCGTTCATGGCGTAGGCGAGGATCGTTTGCGGATGAAAGATGTCCACCCGGTCGAGGGTCTCGTAGTACTTCGACCCGCCCAGGGTGTCGGCGCAGTAGAGGACGAAGTGCTTCGCCTCGGGGCGCAGCCCGGCCATCTCGGCGATGGCGGACATCCGGGCGCCGGTCCATTCGCCGATGCAGCTCCAGCCCTCGACGCAGTCGTGACGGGTGATCTGGGTGCGGGCGGGAAGGGCGCGGACTTGCCCGAGGGTCAAGGCCAGCGGGGTCTCCACCAGGCCATCGACGGTCAGCACCCAGTTGGCGAAGCCCGCGGCCGCGTGCGCCTTGTAGTCGGCGTCCGGCGGAAAGATGGTGCCGTTGGCCTTGAAGGTGTCGGTGATGTCGGCGCGGGTGAACTCTCGGGCCAGGGCCTCGCGGCCGAACACGCGCTGGATCCTGCGATTCAGCACCTCGGCGCTGGAGAGCACTTTCACCACCCCGGGATCGGTGGCGATGCGGTCGCAGCCGGCCAGCAGCGCCGCGCCGAGGCTGGCGCCGGCGCCGCGAAGCCATCCGCGCCGATCGAGGCTCATGGCGCGTCTCCCACGGCCGGGGCCGGCGGGTCCGGGGCGTACTCCGGCGGCAGCTCGATGGCGTAGCGGCCGGTGATCATCGAGCGGACGTTGTTCCAGGTTCCCGAGAGCACCACCATCACGATGTGCACGACGAAAAAGAGCACGATCAGCATGGCGACGATGAAGTGGATCGAGCGGGCGGACTGGCGCCCGCCGAAGACATCGACCAGCCAGGGGAACATGGCGTCGAGGCTCGGAGACATAGTCATGCCGGTGAGCACCATCAGCGGCAGCAGCACCAGCACCACGCCGAGGTAGGCGCCCTTCTGCAGCACGTTGTAGCGCCGCGCTTCCTCGCCCTTCGGAAAGCGAAGCCGCAGGTGATGCCAGATCTCGGCCAGCACGCGCCGCGGTCGGAGCTGATCCAGGGTCGGGAGGAGGTCGCGCCGCAAATGTCCGCTGAGAAGGGCGCTCGCCATGAGGACCGCGCCGTTGATCGCGAAAACCCAGGCGAAGAAGAAGTGCCAGCGCCGGCCCATCGCCAGGAACTGCTCCGACGGCAGGGTCAGCCAGGGCGGCCAGCCCCGGACCATCCAGACCCCGTTCAGCTGTGAGGCGCCGAGAAAGCCCGTGGTGTGGAAGAGGGTGTGGCCGACCAGGGTCACCCCGTGCAGGCGTCCGCCGCTCTCGTAGCCGCCCATCGACAGCCAGGCCTGGCCGAAATGCGACTGCTGGCCCCAATAGAGATGCGGGTGGGCGTTGAAGATCTGCAGGCCCGAGAGCAGCAGCAGCGCCAGGCTGACGGCGTTGACCCAGTGGGTGATCCGCACGATCGCGCCGTGGCGCTTCACCAGCACCCGGCGAGGCCTGTGGTCCGGACCGGGCGTGGCCGCCGGCGCGGGCGCGACTTCGGGCGCTGGCGTTTCCTCGGCGGCGGGCGGGGTCTCTTCGACGTCCACGAAGGTCAGTTTCGCACAGCGCCGAGGTGCGGGCGAGCTAAGGTTGCGCGGCGGCCCAGGTCAGGGCTTCGCGCACCAGGTCCGTCCGCTCCATCGGCAGGAAATGGGTCGTGCCGGGCACGGTGTCGATCCGGATGCGGCCGGAAGCGGTGAGACGGTCGACATGGCCATCGAGGCGGCCCGGCGAGTCCAGTTCGGCGCGCAGAATCCAGGTCGGGGCGCGAGAGGCGTCGAACGCGGCCCAGGAGTCGTGCTGCTGGTTGACGTAGTTGGAGACTTCCCATTCGGGCGAGCAGGTCAGTTCGACGGAGCCATCGTCGCGCTCGCGAAAACCGGCCTCGACGTAATCGGCCAGCATCGCTTCGGTCCAGGTGCGGAAGGCGCCTCGGCCGCGGTAGGCGTCGACGGCGGCCTGTTTGCTGGGAAACTCGCGGCGTCGCCGCATCGCGCCCTGCACCATCGGCGAGGCGGTGGCGAGGCCGCCGGATGCGGCTGGCCTATCCGCCGCGGGCGGCAGGATCACCGGGTCGAACAGCGCCAGCGCCCGCACCCGCTCCGGCGCCTCCGCCGAGGCCAACAGCGAGGCGGTGCCGCCCATGGAATGTCCGGCGAGGACGACGCGCTCGAGGCGCATCGCCTTCAGGAACGCCAGCAGATCGTCCTTCAGGTCGAGCCAGCTGGTGCGGGAATGGTCGATCGGCAGCGCCGTGGCCCCGTGCCCGCGCTGGTCCGGGGTGAGAATGCGCAAGTCGCCGGCCAGCGGGGCGAGGATCGTGCGATAGGACCGGGCGTTGAAGCCGTTGGCGTGCAGGAAGACGATGGCGGGCGGCCGTTCCGGCGGACCGTAGTCGAGGAAGGCCATCTCGCCCGCGCCGGTCGGCGTTTCCAGCCGGACGCGATCGGCGCGGGGTTGGTAGTCTGGATCGGCGTCCACGCTGAGTACGACTCCCGCCAAAGGGGCTTGGCGAGCTTGCTAAGGTGGTGACGCAAGGGGAAGTCCACCCGAGGAGGTCGGCGATGAAGCTGCGCACCATCGGCTACGAGAGGGCGACGCAAGCGGCGGTGATCGAATGCCTGAGGCGCGCGGGGGTCGAGGTGCTGGTGGACGTGCGCGCGGTCGCATCCTCGCGCCGGGCCGGGTTCTCGAAGACATTGCTTGCGGCCAGCCTGGCCGAGGCCGGCATCGATTATGTGCACCTGCGCGGCCTTGGGACGCCCAAAGCCGGACGCCAGGCTGTCCGCGACGGCCACCCGGAGGAGATGCATCGGATCTACGAAGCTCACCTGGTCGAACCTCGGGCGCAGCTGGAGCTCGCCGCCGCCGCCGACATCGTGGGGGAACGCCGGGCGGCGCTGCTCTGCTACGAGGCGGACGCGGCGAACTGCCACCGGCGCATCGTGGCGCGGCGACTCGCCGAGGCGATAAGGGGCCTGGAGATCGAAGACCTGACGCCCTGACGCCGTGTCGGCGCGGCCTACTTCTTGTCGGACTTGTCGGGCTGGCTGTTGCCCGTCGCCGCCTGGATCAGGGCGGCGATGCGATCGGTGGAGTCGGCGGCCTGGCTCAAGACGCTCATCGGCGCCGAGCCCGGGCGCACGGCGGCGGCCACTTGACTCGCGGCCGACTGGGCCATGGCGATGGCGGCGTTCTGAGCGGCGGCGATCTTGGCCGAGGTGGCCGTCACGGCGTCCTGGTAGATGAAGCCGTAGGTCGGATAGACCGTGGAGCCGAGGTTGTGGGTCGGGTCGTTCCACACCTTCACCTGGCTCCAATCGCCGTTGGGCGACACGTCCACCACGGTGACGTTCTGCTCGACCTTGCCGCGGTCGCCGTCGATCAGCGACCAGTTGGCGTGGGAGATCTGGATGATGCGGTCGGTCAGGACTTGGCTCACCACCGCCACGTGGCCGAGGCGCATGCGCCCGGTGGGCTTGAAGCAGAGGACGGCGCCGGCTTTCGGCACGAAGCCCGTCTGGTACTTGCCCGCGGCCTGGCTCCACCAGGTCCACGCATCGCCGAAAAGCTGGATGCCGGAAACGAGCCGGGCGAAGGGGACGCACTGCCAATAGTCGTCGGCAAAAGCCCCGCCGGGCGTAAGGGCGACGAACAAAGCCATGGTGAGGGCGCCGAGAGTTCCTCTCGTTCGTCCGATCATGCTCAAACTGTCTCCCGCCACCGACGTGTCAGGGCATAGCCTTGCCCGCCGGGTATGAAAAGAGTGTTTACCGTCTGGTTACGTCGCAAGTTCGTGAGTTCCCAGCAACGCCCACCAAAGTCTCATGCGCTCGCGACTCGGCCGCTCGATCAGATGGTGAGCCACCGCCGCCAGAGGAATCAGGGCCGCGACGTAGATTACCCAGAGCGCCAATGGCAGGTGTTTACTCGGAAGGTGCAGGAATCTCGTCGCGAGATTTACGAATATCAGCTGCCAGGGAATGCAGACCATATAGATCGAATAGCTGATCTCGCCGAGATAGACGGCAACACTATTCGATCCGACTCTCGATCCGGCCCTGGAAGCTTGCGCGAGTGAAATAATCAGCCCTCCGAAGGCGGCGACGGTCAGGGCGTCGGGCGCCTCGAATCTGGCGCTCGATAGCGCCAGGGCGCCGAATATCGCGGCGCCGGCGAGGGATGCGCGGCGCTTCGCCTCATGGGTCCGCCACAGCAGGAAGAGCGCGCAGCCGATCGCGAAGGGCGGAACGATGCGAAGAGCGCCCCAAGCGATGGTGGCGCTGGTCAAACTGATTCCCGATAGGAGCGGGAACCAGGCGTAAAGCGCGCAGGTGAGCGCGACGGCGCCCAGCACCGCCAGGCCGGGACGGCGGCGCAGCCGCACCGCCGCGAGGGCGAAAGCCGGAAAGAGCAGATAGGCGAACCACTCCGCGGAGATCGACCAGGAGGGGTGGTTCCAGCCGGCGACCGGCGCGAAGCCCCAGGCCTGCACGAGGGCGAGGTTCGCCGGCAAGGCCGACAATGCGACGACGTTGGGATCGACCGCGAGGCCGGCGGCCAGCGCCAGTCCGCCCAGCAGCCCGACGCCCACGAGGGTGGCCAGATGCATCGGGTAGATGCGCGCCAGCCGCGTCCAGAGGAAGTCGGCGTAGTGGAAGCGTCCGTCTTCGAACGCCGCCAGGTAGACGTGGCAGAGGATGAACCCGGACAGCACGAAGAAGCACTCGACTCCGAGGTAGCCCTTGGCCACCAGGGTCGGCATCCCCGCCACGGCCAGATTCGGCCAATAGTGGTAGAGTACGACCCACATCGCCGCGAAGAAGCGCAATGACGTCAACGGTTTGAGGTTGATCGGCTGACCCATGCGCGGCGCGCTCGCGTCTCCTCGCGGGTCAGATCGGCCCGTGCGAAGGCCGTCAGAGCAACGGTCGGGCCAATCTCAGAGGAAGCTATACGGGTCGACGTCGATGGTGAGGCGCACCGCGCCGGGCGGCTTCACCCGGGCGCGCCAGGCGGCCAGGAACCCTTGCAGGTCGACGCCGCGGTCGGCCCGCACCAGGAAGCGCTTGCGTCGCCGGCCCCGCACCAAGGCGAATGGCGCGTCGGCCGGCCCGAACACGTCGACCCCCTCGGCGTTGGGCGCGGCGGCCGCGAGGTCGCGCACGAACCCGTCCAACCGCGCCGGGTCGGTTCCCGAGACGATCAGGGCGGCCAAGCGGCCGTACGGCGGCAGGCCCGCGGCCTCGCGCTCGGCCATCTCGAGGGCGACGAAGGCGTCGCGGTCCTGCGCCGCCAGCGCCTGCATCACCGCATGCTCCGGGGCCCAGGTCTGCACCAGCGCCCGTCCCGGCTTGGCGCGTCGTCCGGCCCGTCCAGACACCTGCGAGAGCAGCTGGTAGGTCCGCTCCGCGGCGCGCAGGTCGCCGCCGCGGAGCGACAGATCCGCGTCCACCACCCCGACCAGGGTTAGATTCGGAAAGTCGTGCCCCTTGGCGGCGCCTTGGGTCGCCACCAGGATGTCGATCTCGCCCTCGGTCATGGCCCCGATCAGCGCCAGGGCCGATTCCGCGCTCGCCACCGTGTCGGACGAGAAGACGGCGATTCGCGCCGCGGGGAACAGCTCGCGCGCTTCTTCCTCCACCCGCTCAACGCCGGGTCCAACGGAGACCAGGCTGTCCTTGACGCCGCAGTGCGGGCAGCGCTCGGGCCGGGGCATGGAGAAGCCGGTCAGGTGGCAGACCAGCCGCCCGGAGTAGCGATGCTCCACCAGCCAGGACTCGGTGTCCGGCGCGCGCATCCGTTCGCCGCAGGCCCGGCACAGCACCACGGGCGCATAGCCGCGGCGATTGAGGAACAGCAGGCTCTGTTCGCCGCGCGCCAGGGTCTCCTTCATCGCGGTGACCAGCGGCGGCGAGAGCCAGCGACCGCTGTCCGGCGGCGACTCGCGCAGGTCGACCAGATCGATCCTGGGCAGCCGCGCCGGCCCGTGGCGGGCCGCGAGCCTCAGCCACCGATAGCGGCCGGTCTCGGCGTTCCACAGCGTTTCCAGCGACGGCGTCGCGGAAGCGAGAATCACCGCGGCGCCGCCCAGTTTGCCGCGCGCCACCGCCAGGTCGCGCGCCTGGTAGATGAAGCCGTCTTCCTGCTTGTAGGAGGCGTCGTGCTCCTCGTCGACGACGACGAGCCTCAGCCTGGCGTAGGGCAGGAAGAGCGCCGATCGCGCCCCGACCACGATCCGGCACCTGCCGCGCGCCACCGCCTCCCAGACGCGGCGGCGCTGCGTGGGCGCGAGGCCCGAGTGCCAACCCGCCGGCGCCGCGCCGAAGCGGGCCTCGATGCGGGCGATCACCGTCTGGGTGAGCGCGATTTCGGGCAGCAACACCAGCACCTGGGCGTCGGGGTCCCGGCGCAGGGCCTCGGCGACGGCCTCCAGATAGACCTCGGTCTTGCCGGAACCGGTGACGCCGTCGAGCAGCGCCACGCCGAAGCCGTTGTCGGCCATCATTCCGCGCAGCGCCGCCAGCGCCGCGGCCTGGCTCGGGTTCAGCTTCGGCGCGGCATGGTCGGGGTCCGGCGTGGGGAAGTCGATCGGCGCCTCCCGGGTCGCTTCGGCGAGCACGCCCTCCGCCAGCAGGGCGGAGACCACGCTCGCGCTCACCCGAGCCTCCCGCGCCAGACCCGCCCGGGGCATTTCGGCGGCGGCCGCCGCCAGCAACCTGGCGCGGGCGGGGGTAAGCCGCGCCGGAAGCTTGCCGGTCGTGACGACGACTCGCTCGGCCTTCGCCTTCGGAGCGCCGGCGCCTCGCAGAGCGATGGCCAACGGCTGGCCCGGGCCGTCGACGGCGTAGCGCGCGGCCCATTCGATGAAGGCGAGACTCTCGGCCGGCAGCGGCGGCGTCTCCATCCGCCCCGCCACCGCCTTGAGCGCCCGATTGCCTCCTGCCCCGTCGCGCAACGCCACCACCGCGCCGCGCACCAGCCGCGGCCCCAGCGGCACGGCCACCACCTCGCCAACCACGAGCGGCATGTCGTCCGGCTCGGCGTAATCGAACGCCTCCGGCAACGGCAACGACGGAATGAGGACGGAGGCGATTCGCAACGGGGCGCTCGGGGTCGGGCCCTGGCTGTACCGCCCCGCCGCGAAGCGTCAAGTCGGCGCTCTCATGCCCCCTCAAGCGATCGTTAACCGAGCCGGGGGTTCAACTGGTCGCGGCGAGAGCCGCCGGAGACGGGCGGCGCCCGCGACGAGGGACGGACTTTGACAGACGCATTGCGCGCCGAATCCCATGAGTGGGCCCGCGACGAGGCCATTCGCGCCTTCCTGCGCAGCCGGCCATCGTTCGTGCGCGACGACCCGGAGCTGATGCAGGCCCTCGGCGTGCGGCCGGACGCGGCCAATCTCATCGACTTCGGGCCGGCGGCGCTGTCGCGGGTGGAACGGGCGCATCGGCGCGAGTCCAGCGTGCGCCAACGGCTCGAGGCGGTGGCGCGGGCCAACTTCGACGCCCAGGCCCAGACCCACGACGCGGCGCTGCTCTTGATGGGCGCCGGCGGCCACGCCGACCTCGCGGCGCGAATGGACGACCTCGCCCGCAGCGTCGGTCTGGCAGCGGGCGTCGTCGCGCTGGAGGGCCCCGAGGCCGTGCCGGATGGATGGCGCGCCCTGGCCGAGGGGCAGTGCGACCTGGTGCTCGGAAGGCGCAGATCGTCCCGTCTCGGCGTCATTCCGACTTCGCTGGGTCTCTTCGGCGAACGCGCCGACCAGATCGGAAGCGTCGCCCTGTTGCGGCTGGCGATCTGGACGCCGGCGCGCAGCGGCGTGCTGGCTTTCGGCGCGGCCGGCGAGGACGCCTTCACCGCCGACATGGGCCACGAACTGATCGACTTCCTGGCGCGGGTGGTCGAACGCACCGCCGAGCGATGGCCATTGCCGTGACCGCGCCGCGGGAGGCGCTGGCCGGGTTCCTCGAACACCTGGCCCACGAGCGTCGCGCCAGCCCCCGCACGGTCGAGGCCTATGGCGCCGCCGTGCGCGGCTATCTCGCCTTCCTGGAGAACCACCTCGGCGGCGCATTGGCGCTCGGCGACCTGGGCGCGCTTTCGGCCGGCGACATCCGGGCGTTCCTGTCGCATCGCCGGCAGGGCGACAAGCCGCTCTCCGCCCGCTCGCTGTCCCAGACCCTGTCGGCCGTCCGCGGTTTCCACCGCCATCTCGATCGGCGCCTCGGCGTCCCTTGCGCCGCCCTCGCCCTCGTGCGCGGCCCCAAGGTGGTCGCCGGCGCGCCGCGCCCGGTGAGCGAGGACCAGGCGCTGGGGTTGCTCGAAGAAGCCGGCGAGGATCCCGACCGGGAGCCGTGGGAAGCCGCCCGCGACGCCGCGGTGCTGGCGCTGCTCTACGGCTGCGGACTGCGGATCTCCGAGGCGCTCTCGCTGAAGGGGGCGGACGTCCCGCTGGGCGCTTCGCTGCGCATCGTCGGCAAGGGCTCGAAGACCCGCGTCGCGCCGGTGCTGCCGCGGGTCGCCGAAGCGGTGGCGGCCTATGTCGCCGCGCTGCCCTACGCGGTCGCGCCGGACGAGCCGCTGTTCCGAGCGGCCCGGGGAGGCCCGCTGCCGCCGAGGCGGGTGCAGGAGTTGATGGTGAAGCTGCGCGGCCGGCTCGGGCTTTCCGATCGCGCCACGCCCCACGCCCTGCGCCATTCCTTCGCGACGCACCTGCTGGGCGCGGGCGCCGACCTGCGCTCGATCCAGGAGCTGCTCGGCCACGCCTCGCTCTCGACGACGCAGCGCTACACTGCCGTCGACGCCGCCGGCCTGCTGGCGGCCTACTCGAAAGCCCACCCGAAGGGATGAAGCCCTTCCGGACTCCGTTGACGCCGCAGGCGTCGGCAGGGGGAACCGCGGAGCACGCAGAGGAGACGCAGAGTTTCGCAGAGGGCCCGGGCCGCTCTGCGTCCTCCGCGCTTCTCGGCGACTTCCGCGGTTATACTTAGCTGCGCCTGTGGCGCGGAATTGGCCCCCAACAAGCGCGCCGGCGAGCAACGCGTGCTGCGCCTCTACGGAACGCGCGACCTGATCCAGGCGGTGGACTCCGCCGTGGCCTTCTGGCCACCGCTGAGCATGGCGAAGAAGGGCCAGATGTGGACCATGTCCGGCCAGATGCGCAGGGTGACGTCCACACCGGCCAGCCCGGCGCGCTCGGCCAGCAAGGTCGAATCGCTCAGGAGCACCTCTTCCGAACCCACCTGGATCAGGATGGGCGGCAGGCCGGAGAGGTCGGCGAACACGGGCGAGGCGAGCGGCGCGTTCGCGTCGCCGTTAGGGCCCAGGTAGTTGACCTTGAAGTCGTCGATCCCGGCCTGGGTGATGATGAAGTCGGTCTCCAGCTTGGCCCTATAGGCCGGGCCGGTGTTGGTGAGGTTGACCCAAGGGCTGACGAGGTGCAGGCCGGCCGGCCGGGCCAGGCCCGCGTCGCGCGCGGCGAGCGCCGTCGCCACGCTGAGCCCGCCGCCGGCGCTGTCGCCCGCGATGACCGTGCGGCTGGCGTCGACCCCCTGGGCCGGCAACGCCTTCCA
>DATJRL010000367.1:0-23214 GCA_035504785.1 Caulobacteraceae bacterium | reverse complement strand
AAGTTTGGCACCTCGATGTCGGCTCATCACATCCTGGGGCTGGAGCAGGTCCCAAGGGTTCGGCTGTTCGCCGATTAAAGTGGTACGTGAGCTGGGTTCAGAACGTCGTGAGACAGTTTGGTCCCTATCTGCCGTGGGTGTACGAAGCTTGAGAGGATCTGTCCTTAGTACGAGAGGACCGGGATGGACATACCTCTGGTGGACCTGTCGTGGCGCCAGCCGCGCAGCAGGGTAGCTAAGTATGGACGGGATAACCGCTGAAAGCATCTAAGCGGGAAACCCACCTCAAAACAAGGCTTCGCCGAGAGCCGTGATAGACCATCACGTTGATAGGCCAGGTGTGGAAGCGCGGTGACGCGTGTAGCTTACTGGTACTAATCGCTCGATAGGCTTGATCGTTCTTATCAAAACTCATGCGAACAAGCGGTTTTGTTGGCCGTCGGACCCCTCGATTTTGATCGGGGGGATGTCTTCTCACATCCTTTTCGTTGACCTGGTGGCTATGCCGGAGGGTCCCCACCCGATCCCATTCCGAACTCGGTCGTTAAGCCCTCCAGGGCCGATGGTACTTCGTCTTAAGGCGCGGGAGAGTAGGTCGTCGCCAGGTCTGCCAAAAGGATGCGTTCCGCCAATGTCGACCCTTCTTCACGTTCCTTTTCGCCGGCCGACCACCAGCCGGAGCAACAGTTGCCGCGGGGTGGAGCAGCCCGGTAGCTCGTCAGGCTCATAACCTGAAGGTCACAGGTTCAAATCCTGTCCCCGCACCCAAAATAAGCGCCGCTGATCCAATGGGTTAGCGGCGTTTTCTTTGTCGTGGGCGTTGACCTGGGCGCGGGCGCGGGAAGGCTATGCCACGGGTGACTTCTGGCGTTCCGATGGCGATGCAGGCGGGTTGACCGCGCCGAGAGTCCGCGACCTGGGATCGAAGGTCAGGATTTCAGCGTAACGGCCCCATCCGGTCAGGGTGTGCAGCGTGCGCTCGGCGTCCCTGCGATCGAGGTGGTCCTCCAGTTCCGCCCGGAACCTCCCGCTCGGCGCGCAATGCGTCGGCCGTTCGTCGAGGACGCGCTGGACATGGGCGGCGAGCGGCACGAACCGCAGAAGATGCTCTGCGAAGAGACGCTGACGAACGTCGGCGGCGGCCCGTGCGAAGGCGCGCCCGCCGGCTGTCAGGGTCACACCGCCATCGTTGATTTCGCCGAACTCCAGGATGTGCAGGGCCTCGGCGACCGGCAGAAGGTCCGCGGCGCGCATCTTCAGGGCGGCGGCGAGGGTCGTGAGACGGGCGCTGCCGTCGCACGCGGGCGCGGCCAGGGCGTCTATCAGGGCCTCGATCTGATGGGCGCTGGCGGCGGGCAGTGGCTGCGCCAGGCCGCCGTGGACGTCCTTGTGGGTGCGGATCGATTCAACCGCGCGGGCGGTCAGAGTCGAATAGATCTCATCGACGACGTCGCGGAAGGACGAGTCCAGCCGATTGCGCGGCTGCGGCAGGTTCACCGGCAGCTCCAAGGTGATCCGCCCCGGATTCGACGACAGCACCAGGATCCGGTCGCACATGAGGACCGCTTCCTCGATATTGTGCGTCACCACCAGCACGGACTTCGTGAGCAGCTGATGACCGGTCCAAAGGTCAAGGAAATCGGTGCGCAGGGTCTCGGCCGTCAACACGTCGAGGGCGGAGAACGGCTCGTCCATCAGGAGGATCGTCGGGTTGATGACGGTGGCGCGCGCGACGCCGACGCGCTGGCGCATGCCGCCGGAAAGTTCGCGCGGGTAAGCGTGCTCGAAACCCTTGAGGCCGATGGTGTCGATCGCCGCGGCCGCCCGGCGCCGGGCTTCCTCGGGCTTCACGCCAAGGGCGTCCAGGCTGGCTTCGACATTCTGCTGCACCGTCAGCCAAGGAAACAGGGCGAAGGTCTGGAACACCATCGCTATGCCTTCACCTGGTCCAGCGAGGGGCTTCCCCAGATAGCTGACACGACCCGCCGTCGGCCTCAGCAAGCCGTCGGCGATCCGCAGCAGGGTCGACTTGCCCGAGCCCGACCGCCCGAGCAGGCCCAGGATCTCGCCGTCCTTCAGCGTGACGTCGATGTCCTCGAGCACCTTCAGCGGGTGGCCGGACGCCGGACCGAAAGTCATGCAGACCTTCTCCAGCTGAAGCACCGGTGGGACGGTCGCGTGGTCCAACGCAGCGCTCCTCAATCCAGCCGCGTGCGGCGTTCGGCCAGGGCGTAAAGCGGCCGCCACACCAGGCGGTTCATGGCGATGACCATCACCGACATGAGTGCGACGCCGAGGATGATCCGCGCAAAATCGCCCTTGTCGGTCATCTCGGCGATATAGGCGCCGAGGCCGGACCCGTTGAGCTTGGTCGGCCCCCAGCTCACAGCCTCGGAGACGATGCTCGCGTTCCAAGCCCCGCCCGAGGCGGCGATCGCGCCGGTGACATAGTAGGGGAAGATTCCCGGCAGCAAGACGTCGCGCCACCAGCGCCAGCCGCGGATATGGAAGGCTGCAGCGGCTTCCCGAAAATCGGTCGGAAAGGCCGAGGCGCCGGCGATCACGTTGAAGAGGATGTACCACTGGGTTCCGAGGATCATCAGTGGGCTGAGCCAGATCGTCGGATCGGCCCGGAATCGGACGATCAGGAACACGGCGACTGGGAACAGCAGGTTGGCCGGAAAGGCCGCCAGGAACTGGGCGATCGGCTGCACCTTCTCCGCGAGTTTCGGGTTCAAACCCACGGCGACGCCGATCGGAACCCAGATCGCCGACGCCAGGACGATGAGAACGACGACCCGCAGCAGGGTGAGGCATCCGTCCAGCGCCACCGTTTCGACGTCGCTCCAGGCCAGCGCCGAGGCCTCGCGCCGCACAAGCATCCAGCCGCCCCAGACGACCAGGGCGCCGACAAGCCCGAACCAGCCGACGTCGACCCAGCGGCTCGCCGCCGAACCGGCCGGGAGGGGCGGAACGCGCAGCGGCAGCGCAAGCCGGCTTCGGGCGAGCCGGTCGTTCCACTGCCTGAGCGGCGCGAACAGGGCCTGGGCGCCGTGTGCGCGATCAAAGAGGTCGTAGACGAAGCTTTTTGAAGCCACTTGCGCGGCGGTCTGCTCGAAGCGGAACTTCTCCGCCCAGACAACCAGGGGCCGAAACAGCAGCTGATCGTAGATGAGAATGGTCGTGGTCATGGCACGATCGCCCAGCCCACGGCGGCGAGGTCGCGCTGCCGGATCGCCAGCGCGACATACGAGCCCACCCCGGGCAGGGTGACCTGGACGTCGCCGACCGAGATGGCCTCGGCGGCTACCACGAAGAACCAGCCGCCGGACATGGACATCATCATGTTCCAGACCAGGCCCGGCATGGCGAAGGGGACCTCCAGCCGCCAGAAGCGTTGCCAGCCGGAAAACCGGAAGCTGCGCGCGGCCTCTTCGAGCTCGGTCGGAAGGGTTCGCAGCGACTGGTAGAAGCTGAAGGCCATGTTCCAGGCTTGGCTGGTGAACACCGCGAAGATGGCCGCGAGCTCCGCGCCCAGCATTCGCCCAGGGAACAACGAGAGAAAGAACACGACGGTGAACGACAGGTAGCCCAGGATCGGAACCGACTGCAGCACGTCCAGGAGCGGGATCAGCACCACCTCTGCGCGGCGGCTCTTGGCGGCCAAAGTTGCGTAGGTGAGCGTGAAAATGAGCGACGCGACGAGCGCCGCCAGCATGCGCATGGTCGTACGCAGGGCGTAGAGCGGCAGGACGGTCGGGGAGAGCGAAATCTTGGGCTGGTGCGCCATCGCGAATGGCGCCGCCGCCAGGTGAGCGCCAAAGCCCACCAGCGCCAGCGCCGCCAGCACGATCACCATCGCCGCCACGTCGGGCCAACTTGGCGCGCGCGGACTCCACACCCCACCTCTCAACACCTCGGCGTGATGTTCCATCGGTGCGCCCAGCAGGCCAGCCCTCAACAGTCGGCCCGGTCGTTCACGGTCGCATTGACGAAGATCAACGCCGTTCGAGCCCAAGCGCGTTATCGAAGTAGGGCTAGGCTCGGGCCGCACGCTCGCGTCAGGGGGGCTGATCTTGGCGAGCGCCTTGTCTTATGCGCAAGGCCTAATCTATAGGAGTCTGATCATACATATTTATGCTTGAAACATGATCTCCGCTGCACAGTTGCGCGCCGCCCGCGCGCTCGCCGGTCTGGACCAAAGGCGTCTCGCCGAACTCAGCGATCTTTCGGTGCCGACGATCCAGCGGATGGAGGCCAGTGAAGGCGTGATCCGCGGCAACGTGGACTCGCTGATGAAGCTGATCGCCGCTCTCGACGCCGCCGGGATCGAGCTGATCGGGGAGGGGGGAGCAAGCCTTTCGGGCGGCCGCGGGGTGCGGCTGAAGTGAGCGCCGCGGCGATCCTGCTAGGGGGCGCCGGCTCGCTGCTTGGCTTGATCCTGCCGGGTCTCGCCCTCGGCCGCCAGGCCGCGGGTCGATGGATTGTCTATGGCGCCAGCCTAGCCATCTGCATCGCGCTCACGGGTGTGTCGCTGTCCGCTTTGCTCGGAGCAACCGCCGGCGGCGACGTAGTCCTGCCCCTGGGCTTGCCCTGGATCGGCGCGCGCTTCCACCTCGATCCGCTCGCTGCCGCTTTCCTGGTGGTCGTCGACCTCGGCGGCGCGCTGGCCAGTTTCTACGCACTGGGTTACGGCCGCCACGAAGGCGAGCCGGCGCGTGTGCTGCCGTTCTATCCGGCTTTCCTCGCCGCGATGAATCTGGTGGTGCTTGCGGCCGACGCCTTCAGCTTCCTCGTCGCCTGGGAGGTGATGTCGCTAGCCTCCTGGGGGCTCGTCATGGCGCGCCACCGTGAGCCGGGAAACGCGCGGGCCGCCTACGTCTACCTGATCATGGCGAGCTTCGGCGCGCTGTCGCTGCTGCTCGCCTTCGGTCTCCTGGCCGGCCCGGGCGGCGCCTACGTCTTCGCCGCGATGCGCGCGCACCCGCCCACCGCGCCTGTCGCGGCGTTGGTGTTGGCGCTCACCCTTCTCGGCGCCGGGTCCAAGGCCGGCTTGGTTCCGCTTCACGTCTGGTTGCCGCTCGCGCACCCGGCGGCCCCGAGCCATGTCTCCGCCCTGATGAGCGGCGTGATGACCAAGGTCGCGGTTTACGCCTTCATCCGCATCGTCTTCGACCTTGCTGGACCGCCGGCTGGCTGGTGGGCCGTGGTCGTGCTGGCGCTCGGAGGCGCGACGGCGGTGATCGGCGTGCTGCAGGCGTTGATGCAGCACGACCTGAAGCGGCTGCTCGCCTATCACACGGTCGAAAACATCGGCATCATCTTCATTGGCCTCGGGCTGGGCCTCGCCTTCAAGGCGGCGAACCTGCCGATCGCCGCCGCCCTGGCGATCACCGCGGCGCTGTTTCACGTCTTCAACCACTCGCTTTTCAAATCCCTGCTGTTCTTCGGCGCCGGCGCGGTGCTGACCGCGACGGGCGAGCGGGACATGGAGCATCTCGGCGGGTTGATCCGGCGGATGCCTCAGACCGCTCTGGCCTTCCTGTCAGGGTGTGTCGCGATCTCGGCGCTGCCGCCGCTCAATGGTTTCGTCTCGGAGTGGCTGACTTTCCAGGCGATCCTGCTCAGCCCCCAGCTGGACGCCTGGGCGCTGAAGCTGCTGATCCCCGCCGTCGGGGCCTTGCTCGCGCTTTCCGCGGCCCTGGCGGCGGCATGCTTCGTCAAGGCGTTCGGCATTGCGTTCCTTGGCCGGCCCCGGACGCTTGCGGCTGAGGTCGCCCAGGAGGTCGATTGGTTTTCGCGCAGCGCGATGTACGCCCTCGTCGGCCTCTGCCTCGGCGCCGGGATCCTGCCGGGCTTCGTGATCGACGCCCTGGCGCCCGTGGCGCACGCCGCCGTCGGCGCACGGATGCCGGACCAGGCGCACCAAGCTTGGCTCACCATAATCCCAGTGTCGTCGGCGCGCAGCTCCTACAACGGCTGGCTCGTGCTGGCCTTCGTCGCGAGCTCGGCGAGCCTCTGCGCGCTCGCGATCCACCGCTTCGCCTCGCACGCCTCGCGCCGGGCTCCAGCCTGGGACTGCGGCGCGCCGGATCCGCGGCCCATCACCCAGTACACCGCGACGAGCTTTGCTCAGCCCATCCGCCGGGTGTTCGGAACCCTGCTCCTCGGCGCTCGGGAAGAAGTCGACATGCCGGCGCCGGGCGAGCTGCGCGCGGCCCGGCTCACCGCGATCGTCCACGATCCGATCTGGGAGGGGCTCTACGCCCCCGTGGCCGGCCTCGTCGGCGCGGCGGCCGACCGTCTGAATCGGCTGCAGTTCCTGACCATTCGGCTCTATCTCAGCCTCGTCTTCCTCGCCTTGATCGCGCTTCTGCTCGGGCTCGCGCTATGGCGCTGATCGGCCAGCTCGCGATCCAGGGCGTGCAGATGGCGCTGGTGCTGGCGCTCGCGCCACTCCTGACCGGGTTCGTGCGCAAGGTGAAGGCGCGCCTCGTGCGTCGCCAAGGGCCCCCGATCGTCCAGCCCTACCGCGACCTTTGGCGGCTGATGCGCAAGGAGGTCGTGCTCGCGGAGACCGCCTCCTGGCTCTTCCGCGCCGCCCCGTACCTGATCTTCGCTGGGACCTGGGTGGCCGCCGCCCTGGTCCCCACCTTCGCCACCGGCCTCATGTTCTCCTGGTCGGCGGACCTGATCGCCATCATCGCGCTCCTCGGCAGCGCGAGATTCTTCTTGGCGCTCGCCGGCATGGACGTCGGGACCAGCTTCGGCGGCATCGGCTCGAGTCGGGAGGTCATGATCGCCTCGCTGGCCGAGCCCGCCCTCCTCATGATCGTGTTCTCCCTGGCGCTGCTGGCCGGCTCCACGCAGCTTTCCACGGTCGCCGGTTACATGCTCTCGTCCAACGTCGGCCTGAGGGTCACCCTCGCGCTCGCCCTGGTCGCTCTGATCATGGTGGCGATCGCCGAAAACGCCCGCATCCCGGTCGATAATCCCGCGACCCATCTGGAGCTGACCATGGTCCACGAGGCCATGGTGCTGGAATATTCCGGCCGCCACCTCGCGGTGATCGAACTCGCCGCCCAGCTGCAGCTGCTGCTCTACGCCTCGCTGATCGCCTGCGTCTTCGTACCCTGGGGACTCGCCCCTGTCGGCGCGGGGCCCGCCGCCCACCTGATCGGGACCGCCGCCTACGTGGGCAAGCTGGCGCTGATTGGCGCGCTGCTCGCTGTTTTCGAGACGTCCGTCGCCAAGATGCGCGTCTTCCGGGTCCCGGCCTTTCTGGGGGCGGCATTCATGCTCGGCATCCTCGGCGTGTTGCTGCTGTTCGTCTCGCGCGGCGGGCTCGCATGAGCGGCATCGATTTCGACATCGCCCACCTGCTCGCGGGAAGCCTGGTGCTAATCAGCCTGATGATGCTGTACCAGGATCGCCTGACCGCGCTGATCAACGTCTTCGCCGCGCAGGCGGTGACGCTGGCGCTATCGGTCGCCTGGCAGGCGTACATCCAGGGCGCCCCACACCTCTACGTCACCGCGGCGATCGCGCTGATCTTCAAGGCCCTGGTCATCCCGCTGGCGCTGCACCGCATCATCCGCGCGCTCGGCATCCACCGCGAGCTGGACCAGGCTTTGAGCGTCGGTCCAGCCATGCTGGCCGGAATCGGCCTCGTCGCCCTCTCCCTGGTGGTGATGCTGGGCGTCACGGGCGAAACCGACCGGCTGGCGCGCGAGGATTTCGCCTTTGCCCTCGCGGTCGTCCTTCTGGGTCTCTTGATGATGGTCACGCGGCGCAACGCCATCGGCCTGGTCGTCGGCTTCATGTCGCTGGAGAACGGCCTCGTCCTGGCCGCCACCGGCGCCAAGGGGATGCCGCTGGTCGTCGAGATCAGCGTCGCCTTCTCCGTGCTGATCGCGTTCATTGTGATCGGCGTCTTCCTGTTCCGTATCCGCGAGCGGTTCGAGACGGTGGACCTGGCGGCGCTCGATCGGTTCCGGGGCGAACGCCGATGACCGCCCTCCACGCCGTGCTGCTGATCCCGGCGTTCGCCGCCGCCACGCTCGCGCTCCTTCCCGCCTATCGGCTTTCGGCCGCGGTCAATGTTGCCGCCTGCCTGGCGACGCTGGGCGTAGCGCTGTCCCTGGTGTTCGTTCGCCCGCCGGACGGCCTCTATCTCCGGGTCGACGATCTCAGCGTTGTCTTCATCGTGCTCTCGGCCTTCGTCGGCTTCACCACCAGTGTCTTTTCCGCCAGCTACATCGCCCACGAGGTCGAGATCGGCCGCCTGACGCCGGCTCGCCTGCGTTTCTACCATGCGATGTACCAGGTGCTGATGTTCGCGATGAATCTCGCGCTCGTCGCCAACAATATCGGGCTCATGTGGGTGGCGATCGAGCTCGCGACGCTCACCACCGTGATGATGGTCGCGGTCTACCGCACCCACGAGGCCATCGAGGCGGCCTGGAAATACTTCATCCTGGGCAGCGTCGGCATCGCCCTGGCGCTCTTCGGCACCATCCTCGTCTATGTCGCGGCCGAGCCCGTGGTGGGCCAGGGCCTGGCCGGCATGGTCTGGACGGTGTTGATCGCCAAGGCGCATGGTTTCGATCCGGCCTTGCTGGACCTCGCCTTCGTGTTCCTCATGCTGGGCTACGGGACCAAGGTCGGCCTCGCGCCGCTGCACGCCTGGCTGCCCGACGCCCATGCCGAAGGCCCAACGCCGATCTCCGCGGTGCTCTCGGGGCTCCTCCTCAACGTCGCCCTCTACGCCATCCTGCGCTTCAAGATGCTGCTGGCGGCCAACCCCGCCGCGATCGCGCCGGGCCCGTTGATGATCGTCATGGGCCTCGTATCGCTGATCTTCGCGGCGTTCATGCTTTACCGCCGGCGCGACATCAAGCGGTTGTTCGCCTACTCCTCGATCGAGCACATGGGCGTCATCGCCTTCGCCTTCGGCATGGGCGGGCCGCTCGCCAACTTCGCCGGTCTGCTGCACATGACCATGCACAGCCTCACCAAATCGGCGATCTTCTTCAATGTCGGCCACGTCGCCCAGGTGAAAGGTACGCAGGCGATCGCCGACATCCGCGGCCTTACCGTCAGCCACCCCGTGCTCGGCTGGACGCTGACCGCGAGCGTGATGGCGATCGCGGGTCTACCGCCCTTCGGCATCTTTACCTCCGAGTTCCTGGTGGTTAGCTCCACCTTCGCCCGCCAGCCGCTCCTGGCCGTCCCGCTCGTCTTCGGGCTGATCGTCGCGTTCGGGGCGCTCTTGATGCAGGTGCAGCATCTGGCTTTCGGCGAGCCCAGCCCTGGCGGCGCACCCGCCAAGGCCTCTTATCTGCCCATGTTCGGACACCTCGCGCTGGTGCTCGCCGCCGGCGTCTTCTTCCCGCCGCTGATCACTTCCTGGTTCCAGCACGTGGCGAGGATGCTCGGATGATCGGTCCGTCGGTCAAGGTCGATCCCGAGGGGTGGCGGAGCGCCATCCGGACCCTCGCCGAGGGCGGCACGCTCACAGCGCTCTGGGGCGAGCCCGGCCAGGTGCGCATGGCGACCCTGGGGGAGTCGCACATCGACATCGTCGCGCTGAGCTGCCCCGCGGGCGTGTTCCCGTCGGTCGGCGCGCATCACGCGCCAGCGATCCGGCCGGAGCGGGCGATCGCCGACCTTTATGGCCTGACCCCCTACGGCGCCCAGGACAAGCGACCCTGGCTGGACCATGGCCGCTGGGGCGTGCGGCGTCCCTTGGGTCCCAGTGAGCCTGGCGAGGCGCACGGCCCTTACGCCTTCCTGCCGGCCGAAGGCGAAGGCCTGCATCAGATCCCGGTCGGACCGGTGCACGCCGGCATCATCGAGCCGGGCCACTTTCGCTTTACGGCGAGCGGCGAGACCGTCGTGCGGCTCGAAGAACGCCTCGGCTATGTACATCGCGGCCTCGAGGGCCGGATGGCCGGCGCGGATCTCGCGCGCGCGGCGCAGCTTGCCGGCCGCGTCAGCGGCGATTCGACCGTGGCCTATCAGCTGGCCTTCGCCAGAGCCGCGGAGGCGGCGCTTGGCCTGGAGGCGCCGCCGCGCGCTGCGTGGCTGCGCGCGCTGATGGCTGAGTTGGAGCGCCTCGCCAACCACCTGGGCGATATCGGCGCGATCTGCAACGACGCGGCCTTCAATCTCATGCACGCGCATTGCGCGGTTCTTCGCGAGCAAGTGCTGCGCGCGGCCGAGCGGGCGTTTGGGCATCGGCTGTTGATGGATCAGATCGTGGCTGGCGGCGTCGTCCGCGATATTCATGAAGACGGACGTGACGCGATCCGCGCGGCGGTGGGCGCGGTGGCGACGCGGTTCGAGCGGTTGGTGGCGCTCTATGACGACACTGCCTCGTTGCAGGATCGCACGGTTGGCGCGGGGATCGTCAGCGCATCTCTGGTGCGCGAGTTCGGCGCCGGCGGTTTCGTCGGCCGCGCGGCGGAGCGCGCGTTCGACGCCCGCAAAGCGGTTCCTTATCCGCCCTACGACCAGCTCGCCTTCGAGGTTCCGACGCGAAGCGAAGGCGACGTCAACGCCCGGGTCTGGGTGCGGATCGAGGAAGTCCGACAAAGCCTTGGGCTGATCTCGCAACTCCTGGCCGGACTGCCCGCGACCCCGATCCGAATCCGACTGCCGGACGAGGCGGACGATGTCGCCGGCGCGGCGCTGGTCGAGGGTTTCCGGGGTGACGTGTTCGCGTGGGTGGGAGTTACCGAGGGGCGGGTGGACCATGCCCACCTGCGCGATCCCTCGTGGTTCCAATGGCCGCTGTTGGAAGCGGCGATCGAGGGCGCCATCGTCGCGGACTTCCCGCTCTGCAACAAGTCGTTCAACTGCTCTTACGCGGGGGTCGACCTCTAGATGAGCGTGCCGCGCTTCCTGGCGGAGGGGATCTTCCAGCCCGCGCTCACCGAACCGGCGCCGGACCTCTCGGAACTCGGCCCGGCCTTCGCGGCGGCGACGCAGAAGCGCCTGGGTCGCAGCCTCTCGATCCGGCAGGTGGACGCCGGCTCCTGCAACGGCTGCGAGCTCGAGATCCACGCGCTCAGCAACGCCTACTACGATCTGGAGCGGTTCGGCCTGAGGTTCGTCGCCTCGCCCCGCCACGCCGACGTGCTCCTGGTCACCGGGCCGGTGACGCTCAACATGAAGGAAGCGCTCGAGCGGACCTATCATGCGACGCCCGGGCCGAAATGGGTGATCGCGGCCGGCGCCTGCGCGATCGACGGCGGCTTGTTCGCCGGCGGCTACGCCTGCGCCAGCGGCATCGAGACGGTGCTGCCGGTGGACCTGCGCATCCCCGGCTGTCCGCCGACGCCGACAGCCTTGCTCCGCGGGCTTCTGACCCTCCTTCGCCAGTAGCGGCCCGGCTCGCACGAGGCCCCGCGCCTCAGGTCGGAGCGACCCCCAAAGCCGATCCCTCCCGTTACGCTCCAGCGGGTTGAGACCAGACCGAATCCAACCCTTCCCCTGGAGGGGAAGGGTTGGGGCGCTTCGAATGTCGACGCGCTCTAGAGTCGACCTGGGCGACGGGCGCCCGAGGCGTTCGCGGCCAGCGCACCGGCGACCACGTCCTGAACCTCGGCGGTGATCTGTTCCTGGCGCAATAGGCGTTCCTGGCCGCTGAGCTCCTGGAGCTTCTGGTCGATGTTGAGCCTGGCCGACTCCATGGTGGCGAGACGGGCCGCGTTCTCGCTGGCGAAGCTCTCGAGCGCCGCAAGCGCCAGCTCCGCGAACACGTACTCGCCCACCAACAGCTCGACGAGCTTTCGCGGCGGCAGGTTGACGAGTGGCGGAGGTCCGGAAACCGGCGCGCGGATCGCCGCCACATCGATCGGCAGAAGCGGCCTTTGCGCGATGGCGAAGTCGGCCGCGCCGACGGGACAGGCATAGACGACGTCGACCCGCGCCATGCGCTCCTCGACGAATAGCGCGTAGAGTCGGTCGGCGACCCGGCGGGCGACCGCCCCGACCGCGGCGGCCTGGCTGGCCATCGGCGTGCTCCAATCGACGTGCAGTCCCCGCTGCTCTGCGAGGCTGACGCCCCGCGCGCCAGCGATGAAAAGGCGTTGACGGTCTCGCGGCTTGGCTGTGTCGAGGACGCGCTCGGAGAAGGCGCCGGCGAAGCCGTGCTCGGCGGTGAAGACGATCGCGACGGTGTTCTCGCCTGATTGCGGCGGGGGGCTGGCGTCTGTCTCTTCGAGCAGGGCGGCGGCGCGGGCGAGGCCCGCGGCGACGATCTTGGCATAGGCTTGGTAGCCCGCCAGAGCCGCCCGAGCCCTCCCGGCATGGGTCGCCGCGATCCCACGCATGGCGCCGACGACCGTTCCCAGCTTGCCGACGCTGTCGATGCGGGCCTGGGTCTCGCTGAGGGCGCTCACGGCGCCGCGCCTGTCGTTGGAGGGGCGAGCGTCGCCACCAGATCGGAAATGGCCTGCCGCAGCTCGCGCCGGTCGGCTTCCTCGAGCCGCCGCTCGGTCTCGACGCGCTCCATCTCGGCGCCGCACCGCTCGGCGAGCCGGGCGCCAAGCCTCTGTTTGAACGCCTCGACCTGTCCGAGTGGCAGTCGGTCGAGCAGTCCATCGTGCAGCGCCAGCAGTTCGGCCGCCTCTTCGGCGAGGGACAGCGGCGCATACTGCGCCTGGGTCAGCACCGCCCTGATGCGTCGGCCATGGTCGATCTGGGTCTGGGTGCGCGCATCGAGCGTGGTCGAGAACCGGGTGAACAGTTCCAGCTCGAGGAACTGGGCGTAGTCCAGGCGCAGGCTCTCGGCGAGCTCGCGCAGCACCGGCGCCTGCGTCTTGCCGCCGACGCGGCTGACGCTCAGTCCGATGTCCACCGCCGGCTTCTGCCCCTCGTAGAAGAGCTTGGAGCTGAGCACGATCTGGCCGTCGGTGATCGAGATCAGGTTGGTGGGGATGTAGGCGCTCAGGTTCCCGGCCTCGGTCTGGGCGATCGGCAGCGCGGTCAGCGAGCCCCCGCCTCGCGCCTTGGAGAGCTTGGCGGCGCGCTCCAGGAGCCGCGCGTGGATGTGGAAGATGTCGCCAGGGTAGGCCTCCCGCCCGGAAGGTTGACGCATCAGCAGCGAGAGCTCGCGGTGGGTGGCGGCGTGCTTGCTGAGGTCGTCGATCACGACGAGCGCGTGGCCGCCGCGGTCGCGGAAGTACTCCGCCATTGTGAAGCCGGCGTAGGGCGCCACCCACTGCAGCCCGGGCGCGGTCGCCGGCCCGGCGACGACGAAAACGCATCGCGACGGATCGCCGTGCGCCGCGACGGCGTCGATGACTTGGCGGACCGAGGACGACTTCTGACCCACCGCTACGTAGATGGAGACGATGTCCGAACGACGCTGATTGATGAGCGTGTCGGTGGCGATGGCGGTCTTGCCGGTCTCCCGGTCGCCGATGATCAGCTCCCGCTGACCGCGCCCGAGCGCGAAAAGGCCGTCGATGAGTTTGATCCCGGTTTGCAGCGGCTCGGTGACGAGATCGCGCTCGATGATGCTGGGCGCCGGCCGCTCGACGGGCTCGAACCCCGCCGCGGCGATGGGGCCCTTGTCGTCCAGGGGTCGGCCGAGCGGATCGACGATGCGTCCCAGGAGCGCGTCCCCGACAGGCGTCGCTAACGCGGTTCCCAGTCCCCGCGCCTCTTCCCCCGCCTCGATGCCGATCAGGTCCAGGAGGATGCAGCCCACCTTGTCCTCATCGAGCGCGTGGGCGAAGCCCGTGGCGCCGCCTTGAAAGCGCACGAGCCCGCCGAGCGGCAGGTCAGGCAGCCCACGCACGAAGGCGATCCCGTCCCCGGATTGCTCGACGACGCCGATCTGTTCGGGCCGTGGCTCAAGAGAGGCGACGCCGAGACGCGCCTCCGCGGCCGCAAGCCACTCGTCAAGCGAGCTTCGGAGCGCCGTCGTCATGGATGAGCTCGGCTTCGATCCGCGTCAGGTCGTCCGACCATGAACGGCGAAGTATGGTGAAGGGGAACCGCACTTCGATACCGGCCAGAAGGTCCGGATCGACCTTGAACCTGGGACGCGCGGGCGCGCCAAGGGCTTTCGTCAACCGCTCGGCGAAGCGCTTCCGCTCCCCTGCGTCGAGCGGCGCCGCGGTGACGACATCCGGCCCGTGATCCTCGCCCGCGACCCGGTCCCGGATATGCTGCTTTGCATCGCCGGGAAGCCGCTCGACATCCTGGCAGACTGCCTCGAGCATCGCGCCCTGCGCCGCCGCGGCCGGCGGCTCCCGCAGGAGGCGGTGGACGATGGAGACGGCGAGCCGCGCCGCGTCACGCCCAAGCGAGGCGACCAGATCGGCCCGCTCCCGCTCGAAGGCCGTCCGCGCTGCGGAGCGGACGGCGTCCGCATCGCTGTGGGCCGCCGCCAACAGGACCGTGCGCTCGGCGGCCGCAGCGTCGCGCGCCTCGGCCAGCGCGGCTTCCCTCTGCCGAGCGATCGCCGCACGCTGCGCTTCGAGATCGTGACGCAGCGCCTCCGCCGCTTCAGCCTGCGCCGCGAGGTCGGCCGTCATCTTCGCCGCGGCCGCCTGACGCGCGGCGATGACACCGAGGATCGGGCGGTAGAGGAAGCGATGCAGCAGCCAGACCAGGACCAGGAAGTTGGCCGCCTGCAGTCCGAAGGTCCACGGGTCGAAGTGCATCGCTAGTGCGCGAACGGATTCACGAAGAGGACGAGCAGGGCGATGACCAGCGCGTAGATCGCCATGGTCTCGATCATTGCGAGGCCCACGAAGAGCGTTCGCGAGATCACGCCCGCGGCGTCCGGCTGACGCGCAATGGCGTCCATCGCGGCTGCGATGGCCCGTCCCTCGGCCAACGCGGGTCCGATGGCGCCCATGCCGACGGCGAAGGCGGCGGCGAGGATGCTGACGAGAGGGATATAGTTCATGCGGGAGCTCCTGGAGCTGGGGCGAGAGGGCTCGACCGCCCCGCCGATGAAGACCATCGCCAGCACGGTGAAGATGTAGGCCTGGATCAGGCCGGTCAGCAGTTCGAGCGCCATGAAGGGGATCGGAACGAAGAGGCCGACCAGCGAAAGCACGACGCCGATGACGAAGACCCCGCTCATGATGTTTCCAAAGAGGCGAACCATCAGTGAGAAGGTGCGCGTGATCTCCGACACCACGTTGAGCGGCAGCATGACCCAGGTCGGCCGCGCGAACTGGGCGAAATAGCCACGCCAGCCAAGGGCCCTGAGCCCGAAGTAATGCACGGCGAAGAAGACGATGACGGCCAGCGCCGCATCGGTCTCGAGGTGAGCGGTCGGCGGCTCGAGGCCCGGCGCCAGCGCCAACAGGTTCGCGCAGGCGATGAAGATGAAGAGCGTCGCCAGGAACGGCAGATAGGGCCCGGGATCGGTCCTCAACGTCTCCCGGATCTGGTCTTCGACGGTGGCGACGATCAGTTCCAGGACGGCCTGCGCCTTGCTGGGTTCGCTGCGCAGCCCGCGGGTCATGAGGGCGGCGGAAAGGGTGAGAGCCGCGATCAGTCCCCAGGTCGTCACCACCGGCTCGGTGATCGGGACCGGGCCAAGGCGGAAGGCGACCTGGGCGGTGAGCGGCGAGTTGATCATGCGACCCGGCCCCAGAGGCGCACGGAGATCCAGCGCGCGACGACCAGTCCGCCGGCGCCCGCAAGCAAGGGCCCTGCGCCCTCGAGCGCCGCCGTGACGAGGCCCGCGCCCACGAGCGACAGCCGCGCAAGGTGCAGGGCCAGCGAGCGCCACAAGTCGCCGGTCACGTAGAGCGCGGTGTTCAAGCGCAGGGTGGCGAAGCTGGCGCCGCCCACGACGAGCCCCGCAAGCGCGAACCCAGCAAGCTGGCAGGCCCAGAGCATCATCGCTCGTCCTCCCGCTGGATCTCCTCGATCCGTCGCCACGCGACCAGGCAGCCCAGAGCGAGTCCGGCCATCAGGAGGGCTCCGGTCCAGAAGATCCCGGACGCGAACCGGTGATCGAGCCACCGTCCCAGGAACACTCCGACCAGCGTCGGCGAGACAACGAGCCACCCGAGCGCGCCGATCATCGCGAGGTTCCGAGCCAGCGAGCGCTCGCCGTGGGCCAGCCAGAAGGCCCGCCTGGCCGCACGGTCCCTGACCGACTGCGCGAGCTTCGCCTCTCCGTTGGGGGCTTGGTTTGAAGGACCGGCGCTCATCGCATACGCCCGCCGAGTTCCGCCGGCTGCGGCCTCAGGTAGCCGATGATCTGGCGGATGGCCTGCACCCTCAGCTGTTCGGCGCGGGCTCTCGCCAGGCGCTCTTCGTCCGCCTCGGCGGCGAGGCGCGTATGCACGAGCGCCTCCAAGGTCGCCAGGTCGTCGCCGATGATCGCCTCGCGCGTGGCGATCGAGACGGTCTCGCCGTTCGCCACGGTCAGGAGTCCGCCGCGAACGGCGCAGTAGCCCGCTTCGCCGCCCTCGCGCCGCCATCCGACCACCGAGACCGCCAGCGCTGTCACCAGCTCGGCGTGATGCGGGAGGACGCCAAATTCGCCGCTCTCGTCCTCGGCGCGCACGGCGACCACGTCGTCCAGATCGACGACGATCGCGCTCGGCGTGGTGATGAGCAGCCTCATGCCGCCGCCTTGGGCGCCGAGGCCTCTTCACGAACGCGCGCTTCCTCGAAGTCGCCAACCATGTAGAGCGAGGCCTCGGCCCAGGAGTCGGCCTCGCCGGCGAGGATCGCCTTGCACCCTGCGAGCGTCTTGGCCACCGGCACCGACCTGCCCGGCTTGCCGGTGAAAGCCTCGGTGACACGGAACGGCTGGGTCAGGAACCGTTGCAGCCGCCGCGCCCGAAGCACGGTGCGCCGATCCTCGGGGCTGAGCTCGTCCATGCCGAGAAGCGCGATGATGTCTTGCAGGTCCCGATAGCGGGCGAGCGTCGCACGGACCTCCTCGGCGAGCCGGTAGTGATCCCGGCCCACCACGTTGGGTTCCAGCAGCACCGAGCTTGAACGCAACGGATCGACGGCCGGGTACATGCCCTGGGCCGCCATCTCGCGCGAGAGCACGACGGATCCGTCGAAATGGTTGAAGAGCGCCGTGACCGCAGGATCGGTGAAGTCGTCAGCGGGCACGTAGACCGCCTGGATCGCCGAGACGGCGGCGCCAGGAACCGAGGCGATCCGCTCCTGCAAGTCGGCGACCTCGGTCGCCAGGGTGGGCTGGTAGCCGACCCGCGAGGGGAGCCGTCCGAGCAACCCCGAGATTTCCCCGCCCGCCTGTACGAAGCGGAACACGTTATCCATCAGGAGCAGCACATCGCGCTTCAACGCGTCGCGGAAGTACTCGGCGATGGTGAGCGCGCTGAGCGCCACTCGCCAGCGGGCGCCCGGCGGCTCGTTCATCTGGCCATAGACCAGCACGGTGCGCTCCAGGACGCCGGAGCGCTGCATCTCCAGCAGCATCTCGTGGCCTTCGCGCGAGCGCTCGCCGACGCCGGCGAACACCGAGATGCCGCTGTAGGTCTCCACCATGGTCCGGATGAGTTCGGTGACGAGCACGGTCTTGCCGACGCCCGCGCCGCCGAACAGGCCCGCCTTGCCGCCGCGCGCGAGCGGGGCCAGCAGGTCGATGACCTTGATGCCGGTCTCGAGGAGCGTGCGCGAGGCGCTTTGACCGGCCAGCGAAGGGGGTGGTCGATGGATCTGCCAGCGCGGCGTGTCGGGCGAGATCGGCGGACCCCCGTCGCGTACGGCGCCCATGACGTCGGCAAGCCGGCCCAGCATCGCTTCGCCCACCGGAACCGTGATGGGCGATCCGGTAGGGCGGACGGCGACGCCGCGGCTCAGCCCCTCCGTGCTCTGCATCGCCACGGCGCGCGCCGTGCGCTCGTCGACGTGCGCCTGTGTCTCGGCGAACAGGGGCGGGTCCGTCAGCACCTCCAGGGCTTCGTTGATCGCCGGCAAGGCGCCGGGACTGAAGCGCACGTCGATCACGGACCCGCGCACGGAAATCACCTGCCCCAGCGGGGCGGTTCGGGAAGACGGTTCGGCGGCGGCAAGCTCGTGCGTCATGTTTCAGGAGCAGTCCACGCCCCGGCCGCCGAAAGTCGACCGCCAACTGTCGAATGAAGCCGCCTCTTACGCCCTGCCCGCGGGGAAGTGATTGACCGAGGTCAAGGCGACAGCGCTCGACGAATTTGCGTGGGCTCCCCGCGCGCTCGAGAAATCCCCGGCATCGTCGAGCGGCGCCGCCGCGCCGCTCGGAACGCCCTGGCCGTCAGCGACCTTCTTCGGCGGCGGGGCTGAGGGTTACAGAGAATCCCCGGCCCTTGCCGTCGCCATGGCGGGGCGGGGCGCGTGCGTCTAGCGTCTCCAGGGGAGGAGGCGCAAAGCCCATGTTCCGAGCCAAGATCGGCGAGCGCGAGTTCCGTTTCGACACGGCGCCCTCGCTGTTCTCCCCGAACGCGGTGGACGCGGGCACCGCGGCCATGCTGGATCGAGCGGCCCTGAAGCGCGAAGACAAGGTGCTCGATCTGGGCTGCGGCTATGGCGCGGTCGGCGTCTATGCCGCGACGATCGCCGATCCCGCGTCCGTGTGGCTGGTCGACATCGATCCGCTCGCGGTCGACTACGCCCGCCGAAACCTTGCGCTCAATGGAATCGAGGGCGCCACGGCGCTGGTGAGCGACGGCTTGCGGGGTCTGGGCGAGACCGGCTTCACCGCAATCCTATGCAATCCGCCCTACCACGCCGACTTCTCCGTGCCCAAGCATCTGATCGAGAAGGGTTTCAACCGTCTGGCGATCGGCGGCCGGCTGTGGATGGTGACCAAGCGGGAGGCCTGGTACCGCAACAAGCTCACCGGCGTTTTCGGCGCGACGCGGGTCCACCGAGATGCGGACTACCACGTCTTCGAAGCCGTCAAGACTTCGAGCACCTACGCGAACCGCCGCCGGCCCTGAGCCTCGCAGCGGCCCCGGCCGCAATCCGCGGCCGATTTGTCGCCGGCTCCCGGCGACTCGCCAGCTCGGGCGTCGGCCAGGAAACGCCGCGCCGTTCTCCACGTTCTCGAACTGTCGGCGGATGATTCGCCGGCTTAGTCAGATGAGGACACCCCCATGGCAAACCGAGAGCTCACACCCTGGACAGGGTCCCGCGGGCTGACCTCGTTCGAGCGCGATCCGTTCACGTCATTCCGGCGCCAGATGGACCGACTGTTCGACGACTTCTTCTCGCCCCTCGAGACGCGCAGTTTCGCGCCCACCGTCAGCTCCGCTGGATGGCCGAGCATCGACGTCCACGAGACCGACAAGGGTTATAGGGTGACGGCGGAACTGCCCGGTCTGGAGCAGAAGGACGTCGAGGTCACGCTGCGCGACAACGTCCTGACAGTCAGTGGAGAGAAGCGGGAAGAGCACAAGGAAGAGGGCGGCGGTCGCACCTACGCCGAGCGCACCTTCGGTCGCTTCCAGAGGACGATCCCGCTCGAAACGGAGGTCGACGCCGAGAAGGTTCGGGCCAGCTTCAAGAACGGGGTTCTGACCGTGGAGGCGCCCAAGAACCCGGCGGCGCGCGACAAGACGCGCCGCATCGAGGTGAGAACTCAATAGGAGGCGACGGCCTCTTAGCGCGCCATCGTTGTTGAGCTGGCTTACTGCGGCGGCGGCCCTTGCGGCGGCGGCGGACCCTGGTCGGAGTCGCTTGGCGGCGGGGCGTATTGATCCGACGGCGGCGGCGCGGGCTGGTAGTCGGGCGGCGTCGCCGGCGTCACCTGCCAGCCGCTCGGGCAAGCGCGGACGTAGGGGTAGTAGCCTTGCGGCCCGCGGCAGTAGTACCAGACCGGCCCGGCCGCCGGCGGCCCGGCCATCGGCGGCGCGGCGTAGTCTTCGTCGGCGACGTAGGTGTCGGCCACGTACGACGGATAGGGGTAGATCGGACCGGCGTACCAGTACCAGAGACCGTCGACCCACCACCACCAGCCGAAGCGGCCGCCGACAGCGCCGTGATACCAGTGGCCTCCGCGCCAGGCGCCCAGGTCGGCGCCGGAGAACCGTTCGACGGACGCCCCAGGCGAGAAGCGCGACGGGTGGCTCCGGCCGGCGCCTCCATTATGGCTGGGAGCCGGGCTTCCCGCGCCTGCGCCGTGCTCCCAGCCGGAGCCCTGGGCGAGCGCCGCGCCGGGGAGGGCGAGCGCGGCGCAGGCTGAAATCAGCAGAAGCTTCTTCATGTTCACACCCTCTGACGTCGCCCCCCTGGCTATCCAGGGCGCGTAACGCCGCCAGCCTCGCGCCGCCAGACTGAACCGCGGCTGAACAGCGCCGCTAACGGAGCGCCGCTTTGACGACGCGTGCAGGCCCGCTAAACCCGCGCCAGTGTTCGGCGCCCAGGGACTGAGGATGACAGACGCGAGCTTGCCGACCCAGCCTCTGTCGTCCCGCTGGGCGCGCCCGCCCTTCGGCCGCTGGACGCCGGAGATCTTGTTCGCCGTCGCGAGCGTGCTGCTCTGTGGCTGGGCCTTGGTTCCGCAGCTGTTCGGTCCGGGCAAGCACAAGGATTACACGCTCTGGTACGCGGTCGGCCGCGCGGTCCTGACCGGTCAGCCGCTTTATCCCACTGGCGGGCAGGGGTTCGGCTTCCTCTACCCGCCGTTCGCGGCGATCCTCCTGGCGCCGTTCAGCCTCTTCGGCCGCGCCGTCTCGATCCTCTGCCTGTGCCTGGTGAACGTCGCCAGTTGGTGGACGGCCTGCAAGCTGTCGGAGCGGCTCTCCGGCGTGCCGGGCGTCAAGCCCTGGTGGGTCCTGGTCCTGCCGTCGGTGATCGCGCTGCCGTTCATCTACGACATGTTCGACCTCGGGCAGCCGAACCTGCTGCTGTTGGCGATCATGCTGGCGGGGTTGGCGTTCCTGCAGGCGCGCCGACAATGGGCCGCCGGAACCATGTTCGCGGCCGCCGTGGCGCTGAAGGCGTTCCCGATCGCCATCCTCCCCTATCTCGTCTGGCGTCGCCGCTGGTGGGCGGCGCTTTCGATGCTCGTTATGAGCCTGGTCTTCCTGTTCCTGGTCCCGGCGCCGTTCCGGGGCTTCGAGCGCAACGCGGCCGAGGTGAAGACCTGGGCCTCCGGCATGGTGTTTTCGACGAGCGAGAAGGGCTTCGGCCAACGACCCGAGCAGAACTGGGGCTGGAAGAACAACTCCCTGATCGCGGTCACCCACCGCTACCTGCGCCCGATCAACGCCGAGGCCGAGCACCCGGAATGGAAGCCGTTTTCGGTGAACGTCCTCGACCTCACCTACGACCAGGCCAATATGGTGCTGCTGGCGGCCGCGGGGCTGATCGGCCTCGGCTTCGTCGCCGTCCTGCCGCCCGAGCGACGCCGGACGCCGGCGTCGGACGCCGCGGAGTATGGCCTGCTGCTCGCGCTGATGATCGTCGCCTCGCCATTGGCCCGCGCGTACTACTTCGTCTGGCTGCTGTTCCCGTTCACCGTGCTCGTGCAGCGCGCGGCTATGGACCCGGATCCCGCGGTGCGGCGGCGGGTGACGTGGCTGCTGGGGGCGGCGATCGGGCTTTTCATTCTTGGCATTCCGGTCGGACCGCCGCACGTGCTGCTGGCGCTCGGCATCCTCTTCTGGGCCAACGCGGTGATCGCCGGGGCGATGGTCTGGCTCATGCGCCGCGACATGGCGTCGGCGCCCGCTTAGCTCGCGTGAAAGAGCTCGCTCACCGACTCGCCGTCGTGAATGCGGCGCATGGCCTCGGCCAGCGCCGGCGCCACGGATAGAACCGTCAGCTTGCCGCCCGCGCTCTGGTGCGGGACCGGCACCGTGTTCGTCGTCACGATCTCGACCACCTCCGGCTGCGCCGCCAGCCGCTCCAGGGCGCCCCGGCCGAACAGCCCGTGCGTGCAGGCGATGCGCACTTGACCGACGCCCCGCTCGCGCAGACGCGCCAGCAGCTCGATCACGGTCGTGCCGCCGGCTATCTCGTCGTCGAGCACGATGACGTTGCGGCCCTCGGTCTCGCCGATCACGGCGCTGATCCGCACTTCGGTGTCGGAAATGCGCTGCTTGGCGCCCAGCGCCACCGGCAGCCCCAGTCGGCGGGCGAACGCCGCCGCGTCCCGCGCCCGACCGAGGTCGGGCGACACCACCACGGTGTTGGAGAGGTCGTGGCCCCGGAAGTGTTCGGCCAACTCGAACAGGGCGTGCAGGTGGTCGGTCGGGACGCTGAAGAAGCCGTGCACCTGCGGCGCGTGCAGCGCCATGGTCAGCACCCGGCCGGCGCCGGCGGTGGCCAAGAGGTCGGCGACCAGCCGCCCGCCGATGGAGATGCGCGGCGCGTCCTTCTTGTCGGAGCGGGCGTAGGCGTAGAACGGCATCACCACGGTGATCCGCGCCGCCGAGGCGCCGCGCGCCGCGTCGATCATCAGCAGCAGCTCCATCAGGTGCTCCTGCACGGGAGCGCAGAGGGTCTGGATCAGGAAGACGTCGCGCTCGCGGCAGTTGGCCTGCAGCTGCGCCTCCAGGCAGTCGTTGGTGAAGCGCCGCGTCTGCGACGGCGACAGCGCGACGCCCAGCCGGGCGCAGATCTCCTGCGCCAGCTCGGGGTGGGATCCTCCGGAGAAGACGACGATGTCGCGCATGCGGCAGGCGACTCACGAGGACGGCGTGGCGCCTTCATCGGCGGGGCGGTCGAGGGATGCAAGCCGCGGTCGGCCCCACGTGCGGCGGCGGCGGCGGATGAACGCCGCATGAATGGGCGCTCCCGATCGGGTTCAGGTTCGCGGGCCTAAGGTCGCAACATCGAAGGTCGGCGACCAAAGGAGGTTACGGTGATCGGCAAGACCCTCAAGAAGTTCGCGATCGGCGCGGTGGCGCTGCTGTCTCTCGGCTCCGCCACCCTCGCCACCACGCCGGCGAACGCCTTCCCGTGGGGCGCGGCGGTCGGCGCCGGCGTGCTCGGGGTCGCGGTTGGCGCGACGCTGGCGCACCCCTATTACGGCCCGCCGCCGCCCTACTACGCGGGGCCGGGCTACTACGGCTACTACCACGGCTGCCGCGCCTACTGGCGCTGGTCGCCGCGCTGGGGCCGCTACGTGCGGGCGCACCGCTGCTACTAGAGCGAGTTGGGTTCGAGCTGAATCGCATCAGCGAACCCTTCCCCCTTTGGGGGAAAGCGGCGCGTCGTCCCGCAGGGACGCGTCGCCGATGGGGGTTCTTCGGCGCCGCTGCT